>NZ_JBXWRV010000006.1:0-286335 GCF_059613065.1 Ruegeria sp. BHSC026
TGATCCAGCACCACATACGCCCCGGCGATCGCCAGTTCGCACACCCGCGGCGCGGCGCACATGTCGCCCAGATCGATCAGGCCCGAAACCTGCCGGCGCTCCGACAGCTCTCCTTCGACCAAGATGTTGTAGTCATTCACGTCATTGTGGAGGGCTTGCCGGGGCAGCGTCGCCAGCATGTTTGAGACGGCATCGAACTGTGTACAAATCTCGCGCAGAAGGGCTGCACGATCCGGGTCGGCAACCGCATCTAATTTGTCAGCGATCCAGCCAGCCTGGGTCAGGTCCCATTTGAAATCCGGCCGCTCCAGGCCGGGATGCGAAAACCGCTCCAGCGCCCGATCGGTCGCCCCCAATACCCGGCCCAGTTTCAGGATCAGGTCCTCGGTTTTCGGCGCCGCCTTGGCATAGCACCGGCCCGGCAGCCGCTCCAACAGCCACGCCAGCCGAGGCCGTCCCGCGTCGTCGTCGATCTGCGGCAACAAGCTACCGTCCAGACCGGGGATCACCTTGGGAAACGGTAGCCCGGGGGCCTCGGCCGCGATATGCTCCAACGCCGTGATCTGTAGATCCACCAGCTGCGGGTCGCATTCGGCCCGCATGACCTTCAGAACATAGTCCTGCCCATTGGTGGCCTGAACTAGGAAATTCAGGTCATACTCGCCATCCAGCCGCGAGAGCCGGGCGTCCAGCCCCCAGACCCGCCGCAGCGCGACCGCCCAAAAAGCACTGACATCATTCATTCGAAATTCCGCCCCGCGCTCGCCGGAGCCCTTTTCATCTGGCCAATAATATCGTCGGGGGGAATCGCGCCTTGGCGCGATGGGGGGCAGACAGCCCCCCGCGTTACCCCATGGCCCGCAGGCGCTTGATCAACGACGAGGTGTCCCAGCGGCTACCGCCCATCTTCTGCACATCCTTGTAGAACTGATCGACCAGCGCAGTCACCGGCAGCGATGCCCCGGTCTCGTCCGCCGTGTCCAGGCAGATGCCAAGGTCCTTGCGCATCCAGTCCACCGCAAAGCCGTGGTCGAAATGGTCGTCCAGCATGGTCTCGTATCGGTTCGACATCTGCCAGCTTCCGGCGGCACCCTGGCTGATCACCTCAACCACCGCGCGTCCGTCCAGCCCGGCCTTCTCGGCGAAATGCAGCGCTTCGCTCAGGCCCTGCACCAGCCCTGCGATGGCGATCTGGTTGCACATCTTGGTCATCTGGCCCGCGCCGCTGTCCCCGATACGGCGGCAGATCTTCGCATAGACCTGCATCACCGGCTCGGCCCGGTCATAGGCTGCCTGATCGCCGCCGCACATGATCGACAGAACCCCATTCTCGGCCCCGGCCTGGCCGCCCGAGATCGGCGCATCGACAAAGGAGATACCGCGGGCCTTGGCCGCGGCGTACAGCTCGCGTGTGACCTTGGCCGAAACGGTGGTGTGGTCAATGAAAACCGAGCCTTCCGCCATGCCTTCGAACGCGCCGTCCTCGCCGGTGCAGACCATGCGCAGATCGTCGTCGTTGCCGACGCAGGCCATCACGAACTCGGCCCCTTCGGCGGCATCGCGCGGCGTGGTCGCCATCTGGCCACCATGCTGCGACACCCATTGCTCCGCCTTGGCCGCGGTGCGGTTGTAGACGGTCACTTCATGCCCGGCCGCCTGCAGATGCCCGGCCATCGGATAGCCCATGACGCCAAGGCCAAGGAATGCAACTTTTGCCATTTTCGAGATCCTCCCTGTGACCGGTCCGGGGCAGAGAACGCCCGCTGGCCGGATTGTTCGTCAAAGACAAAGCAAAGCCGCGCCCAAAGGGCAACCCCGCACCGGGAAACAGGCCGCAAATAATGGCCGCGCGTCACGCGCCGCTGATATTGCGCTCCATCAGGCGCTGGTACAGGCGTGGGGCCAGCCGGTTCAGCCACCAGGCCAGCCGCGCCACCCGTCCTACCGGGATGACGGGCCGCCCGCGATCCACCCCTTGCAGGATCACGCGAGCGGCCGCCTCGGGGGTCATCTCGTCCATGCCGTCGCTGGCCGATCCGGGGCGTGCGGTGCCGTCCGGCTGTCGCTCGGCCCGGCCCGGGTTGGTCGCCACGAATGAGGGCGCCGCGATATGCACCCGCACGCCATGGGGCCGTTCTTCGGATCGCAGCGATTTGAAGAAACCTTCCAGCGCGTGTTTCGAGGCAGCATAGGCCGTGCGGTGATACAGCGGCGCGAACCCCGCCACCGACGAGATTGCAAGATGCGCCCCGCGCGACTGGCGCAGCGCGGGCAGAAAGGAGCGGGCCATCGAGACGGCTGCGAAATAGTTGATCTCGAACACCTTGCGGTGGCTGGTATCGTCGGACTGATCGAACCCGCAGATCTGAGTGATCCCGGCGTTATAGACGACCAGATCGATGCTGTCGCAGTGCGCAAGCGTATCGTTCACGGCGCGCGCCAACTGGGCCGGATCTGTAAGATCACAGGTAATCGCCATCTGCGTGGCGGTGTCCTGCACCCCATCCACCTTCAGGTCCAACAAGACCACACGCCATCCACGCTCTTGCAGCGCGGCCGAGAGCGCCTGACCCAGGCCGCCGGCCCCGCCCGAGATCACTGCGGTTTTCATAGGCCCACACTCCTTTTCCAAAGGTCGAACACCTCGGCGCTGGTCTTCTGCGGGACATAGCCGAACACGGTTTTCAGCGCCGTATTGTCCAGAACCGGTCGGTATTGCAGGAACCGCACCTGTTCGGGCCCGTATCGCGACAGGCGCAGGGGGCGGGCCACGGCCAGCGCCACCTTCAGCGCCCAGGCCGGCAGGCGCAGCACAGATTTGTCCAGCGCGCGGGCCAGATCGTCGACACTCAGCGCGCCGTCCCCGGCGACGTTGTACACTCCCGGCGGCCCGTCGGTGGTCGCGCGTTTCAGGATGCGGGCCAGATCGTGGGTCCAGATGAACACGAAGGGGCTGTCGCTACCCGCCACCGCCAGCAGGCGGGATTTGCGGAACAGGGCAGTGATCTGGTTGTCGGTGTCGTCGCCCAGCACCGTGCCCACCCGTAGCACTACCTGCTCCAGCTGCGGCGCGGCGGTTCGGGCCTCGGCCAGCAATTCTTCGACCTGCCGCTTGTGGTCGGAATAGGGAAACTCGGGGTTGCCGCGCACCGGATCGGTTTCGCGCAGCGGCACCGGGTTGTCCGCGTGATAGCCATAGGCCGCACCCGAGGAGGTGACGACCAGCCGCCGCACGCCATGGGCCAGCGCGGCATCGATCACCTTACGCGTGCCGCCCACATCCACCGCATGGGCCTCGGCCCGCGACATCCCCGGCGGAGGTGTGACGACCGAGGCCAGATGCACGATCACCTCGGGCTTCACCTTGGCGATCACCCGCGCGGGGTCGCCCGTGGTGACATCCATGCGCAGAAACGGAACCTCGTCCGGCAGCGTGTCGGGGCGGCGCAGGTCGGTGGCAAACACCTCATGGTCGCTCAGCTCGTCCAGCAGGGCGCGGCCAACCAGCCCCGCGGCGCCGGTGATCAGGATGCGGGTCATCGGGCGGCCTCGGTCCGGGCCATCAGTTGCGCCAGCGCCAGCCCCGAGATGGCATGCCAGATTCCCCAGAAGGCGGCCACCACGGCCATGCCGCCCAAGCCGTTGAAAAAGGCGAAGATCAGCACCAGTCCAAGGCCCGAATTCTGGATGCCGGTCTCGATCGTGATTGCACGCCGGTCATAGGGGGACAGCCGGGTCAGAGTGGCCACGACCCAACCGCCCCCCAGTGCCAGTGCGTTGTGAGCGATCACAAGCCCGGCGACCGCCCCCGCGTAGCCCAGGAAGAAACTCCAGTTGGCCGCCAGGGCGAGTACGATGAAGGCCACGAAAATGGCCATGGACAGGATCTGCAGCGGCCCGCGCAGCCGCGCCGTCAGGGCGGGGCGCTTCTGGTTCAGGGTCACGCCCAGAACCAGCGGCAAGATCAGCATCAGCCCGACAATGATGGCGATCTGCACCGGGTCGATCTGGGTCTGCTGCAGAATGGCGCGGGTCGGCGGGTACAGCCCGCCCCACAGCGCGATGTTGAACGGGGTCATCACGATGGCCCCGATGGTGGCGAATGCGGTCATCGACACCGACAGCGCAGCGTTCCCGCCCGCCCGATGGGTGATGAAATTCGAGATATTGCCCCCCGGACAGGCCGCCACCAGGATCAGCCCCAATGCGATCGAGGGGCGCGGCTCGGTCAGCCAGACCAACAGGAAGGTCAGCGCCGGCAGTACCAGGAATTGCGAGGCCAGCCCCACCACCACCGGCTTGGGCGCGCGCCGCAGCCGGTCGAAGTCGCGTGGTGACAGGTCGATGGCGATCGAGAACATCACGATCGCCAAAATCGCGTTCAGCAGGGTCAGCGAGCCGGGGCTGAAATTAAGCGTAATCTCGTCGATGCCGGTCATGCGCGGGCTTTCCGGAACCGCGCGATCCAGTCTGTCACCGCCTTGCGATAGGTCGCCTTGTCCACGTAATAGGCCATTCGGGGCAGGTTCAGGTACTGCATGCCTCCGGTGGCGCGCTTATAGTCTTTTTGTTTTTCCGCCTTCAGCGCCGCGGCCACGGGGCAGCCGGATTGAAGACCCTTGATATAGCGCGCCACCATTTCGGCCTGCTCATGGCGTCCTTGCCAGCCCAGCCCGGTGGCTTCGATCATGCCCAGAACGAACAGATCGTCGCGTTCGGGATGCATGGCGTTCAGATACAAATGTGGCGCGTCGCCCTGCCAGTTCAGCAGGTTCGGGTCGATGAACGGATAGTGCAGCTTGTACCCGGTCGCGGCCAGAATCATGTCATAGTCGCTGGCGCTGCCGTCCTTGAAGTGGACCGTGCGCCCCTCGATCCGGTCGATATCAGGGCGAATGCGCAGGTCGCCGTGGCCTGCGTGGTAAAGGACCAGCGAATTCACCACCGGGTGGCTTTCGTAGAGTTTGTAGTCAGGCTTGGGAAAGCCGTATTTCTGCGGGTCGCCCACGAACCAGCGCAGGATCATCCCGTCGATCCGGCGCTTCAGCCACATGGGCAGGCGGATCATCCCGCCCAGCGTGTCGGCGGGTTTGCCAAAGACGTATTTCGGCACGAAATAATATCCCCGCCGCATCGACAAATCGCACAGCGTGGCGTGATGGATGGCGTCCACCGCAATGTCGCACCCGGAATTGCCCGCACCCACGACCAGCACCCGCTTGCCGTGAAACTGGCTAGGATAGCGGTACTGCGCGGCGTGGATCAACTCGCCGTCAAACCTGCCGGGAAAATCGGGCATGTTGGGCTCGGACAGGGTGCCATTGGCGATCAGCACCCCGGCAAATTCGGCTCTATGAGTCCCTTGGCTGTCCCGCCAGGTTAGCCGCCAGCCATCGCCCGGCGCACCCAGGGGCGATGCTTCGATCACCTCGGCATTGAACCTGTAGTGATCACGCAGGCCGAAATAATCGGCAAAGGCCCGGAAATAATCGCGCATCTGCCGGTGCGACGGGTATTCGGCCACGTCGTCGCCCATCGGAAAATCGGCAAATTCGGTCATCGACTTGGACGAGATCAGATGCGCGGATTCGTACATGGTCGACCGTGGCGCATCGATATCCCACAGCCCGCCCACATCGGAATGCAACTCGAATCCCTGGAACGGGATGCCCTGTTCCTTCAGCACCTTGGCCGCCGCCAGCCCCATCGGACCTGCGCCGATCAAGGCATAAGCCTTGCGCGCCTCTATCATGAACCCTCCCCTGCTCGTGGCGCTTAACTTGAACGATCGTCCAAAATAAGGCAAGATGAAAAACATGAGCGCGAAATACATTGAAAAACAAAGGCAAAGGGCGCCGTCGGCCCGGTCGCTGGAAACCAAGGCGCGGATTTTGGACGCGGCTGAGGCGCTGTTTGCCGAGCGGGGATTCGAGGGCGCCTCGATCCGCGACATCGCCACGCGCGCCGGAGTACAGGTGGGTCTGGTCCACCACCATGGCGGCGGCAAGGAAGAGCTGTTCTTCCAGACCGTCGCGCGCCGCGCTGACGAGCTTGCGCAGATCCGGATGCAGGCGCTGGAGGATCGGCGCGCACAAGGCCCGCTGACCCTGCGGGGTATTCTGGACTGTTTCATCCGCCCCTATGTCAGCCTTGCGGAAACGGGCGGCCCGGGCTGGATGGCCTATGGGCGGCTAGTGGCGCATGTGTCGGTCGATCCGCGCTGGCGCCATATCGCGGCCGAGTGTTTCGACCCCACCGCTGAGCTATTCATCCGCGAAATCGCCGCGCTGTATCCGCAGGCCGACCGGGCGCTGTTGGCTACGGGCCAAGTCTATACGGTTTCAGCGATGCTGGCGCATCTCAACAGCGCCTGGCGGGTGCAGGCGCTGTCACAGGGGGGCGATCTGTCCGGGATCGACCAACTGGTCGAGTTCTGCGCTGCGGGGATCGAGGCAATGGTACACTCGGGCCGCGCACGGCCCTGACCCGGCTCAGTCGATGGCGCGGGTGGTTCCCGAGACGCGCACGCCGTCGCCCTTCGCGGCGCCGATCTGAACGCGCAGAAGGGATCGCGCGCCCATATCCTCGCCTTGCACGATGTTGATTTCGCCGCCATGCGGCCAATCCGGGTCGCGCAGATACCCGGCCAGTGCGGCAGCCGCGGCGCCGGTGGCGGGGTCTTCCAGCACCCCGCCACTGGCAAAGGCGTTGCGGCTGTGAAACAGCCGGGGCGTTTCGGCCCAGATCAGGTTGATCGTGGTGAACCCTTGGGCCTGCATGAACTCGGCCCCGGTTTGCAGGTCATAAGTCATCTGAGCCAGACGATCGCGGGACGTCAGCGCCAGGATAAGGTGGTCGTTGCCTGCATTGGCGATGGCGGGCGCCGGATCGGTGCTCAGGTCACTGGGCGCAAGCCCGAATAGGGTCAGTGCCTGCGCCAGAACATCGTCAGTCACCGCGCGGCTGTGGGGCGGCGGCGACACCAGCGTGGCCGCGACCCTGTCGCCGTCACGCCGACATTCGACCGTGATCTGCGCGTCGTTCAGCTGCAGCGCGTATTCTCCATCGCCGAACCGCTGCGCCAGCTGCGCCCCCAGCGCGATGGTGGCATGGCCGCAAAAGGCGATCTCGCCCACCGGTGCGAAATAGCGCACCCGCCAGCCCGCGCCCTGCGGCGCGGCAAAGGCGGTTTCGGAATAGCCGACAACGGCGGCGATCTTCTGCATTTCGGCATCCGAGGGCAGGGTATCCGCGATCAGAACCCCGGCCGGGTTGCCCCCGGCGGGGCCATTGGAAAAGGCGGCGATACGGTCAACATGCGAGGTCATGGGTCAGTCCTCCGGTATAGGGGGCCCCCGGACAGCCCCGGGGGGCAGGGGGGTCAGTTGATGCGGGCCAGGAAGTCCTGCATCTCGGCGGCGATCTCGGGGCCGAATTCCTCGAGCGCGAAATGCCCGGTGTCGCGGATGTGGAACTCCAGATCGGTCAGGTCGTTTTTGTAGGGATGCGCGCCCGCTTCGGGGAAGATCACGTCATTCTTGCCCCACATCAGCAGCGCGGGTGGCTGGTATTCGCGGAACAGCGCCTGCCATTTGGGGTATTCGCCCACATTGGTGCCCTAATCCAGAAACATCTCCAACTGCACTTCCTGATTGCCGGGACGGTCCAGCAGGTACTGGACGTGCCAGAAATTGTCCGGGCTGATCGCGTCGGGGTTCTGGGTGCCGTGGGTGAACTGCCACTGGGTGGCATCCATGGTCAAGAAGGCGCGCAGGGCATCGCCGTTTTCCTTGGACGGATCGGCCCAATAGGCCTTGATCGGGTCCCAGAACTCGCGCAGGCCCTCGTCATAGGCATTGCCGTTCTGGATGATGAAGCCGGTCACGCGGTCGGGAGCCTCTGCGAACATCCGGAAACCCACCGGCGCGCCGTAGTCCATCAGGGAGACGGCACAGCGATCGACGCCCTTCGCATCCAGCAGCTCGGCCATCATATGCGCGGTTCCGGCAAAGCTTTAGTCATATGTATCCGCCGGGGGCATATCGGACGCGCTAAAACCGGGATAGTCGGGCGCGATCACGAGGTCATCCTGCGCGAGCAGCGGGATCAGGTTGCGGAACAGGCGCGACGAGGGCGGAAAGCCGTACAACAGCAGAACCGTCGGGTTGGCCGGGTCGCCGGCCTTGCGATGGGCGATCTTCATGCCGTCGATGGTCTGCGCGCGGAACTGGGTCTGGAACGGGTCGGGCTCGGCGGCGCGCACGGCTTCGGGCGAGAGGTAGAACCCGACGGTCACGACCGAGACGGCAAAGACCGATCCGGCGATCAGGGTGGCAAGTGTGTTAGTAATCGCGCGTAGCATGGCATTGATACTCCTGTTGCTGGCTTATTCGGGGTCTTGGGGTTTGACTCAGGCCTTTCGGGCCAGGGCCTGCTTCAGTTGGTCGTTTTCGGCCTGCAGCTGGGCCATCTGGCGGCCAAGCTCGTTCAGATGCGGGCGCAGCTCGGCCTCGGTGAAGCGGGGGGTGATGTGGCGCGGGCAGTTCCAGTCCAGCGCCGCGACATGGATGATCGCTGCACGTTCGGCTTCGGCCTCGGCCCAGTCGGGAAACAGATCGCGCGCGGCCTCGGCACCTTCGCGGAAGTCCACACGGCCCAGGATCTTGAGCCTGCGCTGGTTGGCATAATCCATTAGGATCAGCGCGATCCGGTCATTGCCGTCTAGGTTCCCGCGCGAGACATACTGCTTGTTGCCCGAGAAATCGGCATAGCCGATGGTCCGATCGTCCAGCACCTTCAGAAACCCCGCCGGGCCGCCGCGATACTGCACATAGGGCCATCCGGTCTCGGACACGGTGGATTGATAGAACCCGTCGCGCGCCTCGATGAAGGCCTGCTCGGCCGGGCCAATCAGGTGGCCCTGCTGCGGGCCGCCGTCGATGAACCTGGCGTATGAGGCGGCGGACCCCATCCGCTCTTGATGCGCGCGGACGGCGGGGGTGAAGGTCAGTTCGGAAAAGGCGCGGGGCATGGTGGGGGCTTTCAGGCGAGGGTGGCGGCTAGAAGGGCTACGGTCAGAAGGAAGGGAACATAGCTTGCGGGAAATAGGCTGGCGCGGCGTCGCATCGGTCAAATCCTTTGGGTGTACAGATCAGTAAACTGTGCTGATAAGGTGTACAGTTCGGTTAACTTTTTCAACCATTTTTGCGGAATTTATTTTCCTGCGGTGGCCGGAAGAAAAATTTATTGATTAAAAACAGAGAATTCAGATTGGTGATTTGCAGCCGTTCGGCAGAAGGATTATGTACTGATCTGTACACGAAGGAGCCGAATCATGCGTCCGAACAAACGGGATGAGCTGGTCCGCAAGGCACTGCAGGTGTTTTATCGCGACGGGTTTCACGCCACCGGAATGGACCGGCTGGTGGTCGAAACCGGCGTGTCCAAGACCTCAATGTACAAGCACTTCCGCACCAAGGAAGAGCTGATCCTGGCAGTGCTGCGCCTACGGGACGAGAATTTCCGCAACTGGTTCGTGCGCCGGATCGAGGAACTGGCCGACACCCCCGCCGATCAACTCCTGGCCGCGTTCGATGCGCTGGGCGAATGGTTCCGCGAAGACAATTTCCGCGGCTGCATGTTCATCAAGGCCGGGGCCGAATATCAGGCCCCCGACCACCCGATCCATGTGCAGGCGGGCGAGCACAAGCGCCTGCTGCTGGAATATTTCACTGACCTGTGTCGCAAGGCCGGCGCGCAGGACCCGGACAAGCTGGCCTGCCAGCTGCTGCTGCTGAAAGAGGGCGCGATCGTCACCGCCGTTCTGCTGCACAGTTGTGATCCGGCGCGCGATGCGAAAGCGGCCGCGCAGGTCCTTTTGCAGAACGCGCTGGCCTGACCGGCCGAAACCCGCTTTAGTGGCCCAATGGGCAGAGAGCGGGAGTGCCATGGATCAAGCTGCGGATTTCTTTGAGGAATGCCAGGTTCTCGACCATGCCCTTGAGCGTCTTGGTGCCAGCGACTGGCGCACCGTGACCCAATTCAAGGGTTGGACGATCGACGATGTGTTGGTGCACCTGCATTTCTGGAACCAGATGGCCGACCTGTCACAGCGCGATCCGGATGCGTTCGATGCAAGGGTGCAGCGGGTGATGCCGCGCATCCAGGCCGAGGGCTTTCGCGCCACGGAAAACGCCGCGATCTCCCAGCGGGGCCATGACCTGCGGCTGGCCTGGCGCGATCTGTACACCCGCATGGCCTATGACTGGGCCCTTCTGGACCCCAAGGCGCGGGTCAAATGGGTGGGGCCGGACATGTCGGTGCGGTCCTCGATGACCGCGCGTCAGATGGAGACCTGGGCGCATGGGCAGGAGGTGTTCGACATCCTTGGCCTGACCCGACCCGAGACCGACCGGATCCGCAACATCGTCGTGCTGGGGGTGAACACCTTTGGCTGGACCTTCACGGTGCATGGCCGCCCGGTGCCACCGGTGCCTCCCCATCTGCGCCTGACCGCGCCCTCGGGGGAGCTGTGGGAGTTCGGCGCGCCCGGTGCCGACCTGATCGAAGGGCTGGCCGTCGATTTCGCCCGCGTGGTGACCCAGACCCGAAACGTGGCGGACACCGGCCTGTCGGTGCGGGGGGCGGTCGCGCGGGAGTGGATGGACATCGCCCAGTGTTTCGCCGGCGCCCCGGAAACGCCGCCGCCGCCCGGCGCCCGGCACCGCGTAGGGCATTGACGCCAAAGGACGTTGCGTAGCAGCGCAAACCGACGCGGCGTCACCCGGATTGGCGGAATCGGTGGTAAAAGCTACCCTTTTCGCCAACAGAATTCCGGAGAACCAATCATGTCGCTTTTTACCTCGACCGCTTCCTGGGTCACTGACGAACACCGCATGTTTGCCGAAATGGCCGGGCGGTTCATGGATGATGAACTGGTGCCCAACATCGAGGCCTGGGCCGAGCAGGGCGTCGTCGATCGCGACTTCTGGCGGAAGGCCGGGGAAACTGGGCTGATGGCCGGGGCCATCCCCGAGGAATTCGGCGGTGTCGGTGGCGGTATGGGTTTTGATGCGGTCACGATCTATGAACAGACCTCGCGGGGGGATGCGGGCTGGGGCTATGGCATCCAGTCGATCGTGACCCATTACATCACCGCCTATGGCAGCGAGGATCAAAAGCGCAAATGGCTGCCCAAGCTGGCCTCGGGCGAGATGGTCGGTGCGCTGGCCATGACCGAACCGGGCACCGGCTCGGACGTGCAGGCGATCCGCACCACAGCCGAGAAGGATGGCAATTCCTACCGGATGAACGGGTCCAAGATCTTCATCACCAACGGCCAGACCGCGGACCTGATCATCGTGGCTGCCAAGACTGACAAGTCGTTGGGCGCCAAGGGCGTGTCGCTGATCGCGGTCGAGACCGAGGGGGCCGAGGGCTTCCGCCGGGGGCGCAACCTCAAGAAACTTGGCATGAAGGCCAATGACACCGCCGAGCTGTTCTTCGAGGACGTGAAGGTGCCGATGACCAACCTTCTGGGCTCCGAGGAGGGGCAGGGTTTCTATCAGCTGATGAAGCAACTGCCGTGGGAACGTTTGACCATCGGCATCATGGCGCTGGGCGCGATCGACTTTGCCATCGCCGAGACGGTGAAATACGTGCAGGAGCGCAAGGCGTTCGGCCAGCGCGTGATGGACTTCCAGAACACCCGCTTCAAGCTGGCGGAATGCAAGACCAAGGCCGAGGTGCTGCGCAGCTTCGTCAATGACTGCATCGCCAAGCTGGAGGCCGGCCAACTGGATGCGGCCACCGCCTCGATGGTGAAATACTGGGGGTCAGAGGTGCAAAACGAGATCATGCATGAATGCCTGCAGCTGTTCGGCGGCTATGGCTTCATGATGGAATACCCGATCGCGCGGCTTTATGCGGATGCGCGGGTGCAGATGATCTATGGTGGCACCAACGAGGTGATGAAAGAACTCATCGCCCGCTCGATCGACGTCTGACCGGGCGCTCCCTCCCGTCGTCAACGGCCCTTGCGGGCCGCCTTCTCCGGTTGGGCCCGGCCGCGCCCGAGCGATGCTCGGACGCGGCCGAGGCGGATCGGCTAAGTCAGCTGCTCCTGCAGCCATGCGCGGAACGAGACAAGCGGGGCCGGTTCGGTGTGATTTTGCGGCCAGACAAGATAGTAGTCGCCCAGGCTGACCGGCGGAGCTGCGCAGGCCGGAACCAACCGGCCGGCTTCCAGCTCGGCTGAAATCAGGTAGCTGGGCAGCAGTGCTACGCCCAGCCCATGGATCGTGGCCTGGATCATCGTCGAGAACTGGTCGAACAGCATGCCTCGGACGCCCTCGACAGGGGTGCCTTGCGCGGCGAACCAGCGTTCCCACGCATCGGGCCGGGTATCCAGATGCAGCAGTGGTGCGTCGACCAGCCATTCAACCTTCGGGGTTTCGGCTGGCAGCAGGGCTGGCGCGCAGACCGGCAGAACCGCTTCGCGCATGATCGGCAGATAGTTCACCCCGGTCCAGTCGCGCTGGCCGAAATGGATGGCCGCGTCGAAGGGTTCGGTGCCGAAGTCGAATGGCTTTAGCCGCGTGCTGAGGTTCATCGTCACTTCGGGGTGGCGCTGCGCGAAATCCTGAAGCCGTGGCGCTAGCCAGTGCATACCGAAGGCGGGCAGGATCGACAGTTGCAAAGAACCGCCGGAAGGGTTGGCCTTCAGCTTCAGTGAGGCCTGCGCCAGTTGCTGCAGCGCTGTTCTGGCGGTTTCCACGTATTCCTTGCCAGCGGGCGTGAGTTGCAGGCGCATTTGGTCGCGCTGGATCAGCGCGACGCCCAGCTGTTCTTCGACGGCCTTCAACTGCCGACTGACCGCGCTTTGGGTCAGCGAGAGTTCATCGGCAGCTGCTGAGGCGCTGCCCAAGCGGTCGACGGCTTCGAGTGCCAACAGGGAAGAAATAGACGGCAGAAATCGACGCGGCGCCAGCATATGACTTTTCCTCATGGCTTGTGGAGGGAATATCACTGGTGGATCCCCAAATCCAATAGCAAAAAGGCGCAACCTTAGAAAAGTGCAGCGGGAATACCATGACTATTCAGAACAGTTTGAGCGGATTTCGCCGGGCGGGGCGACTCGACGGGATCGAATTGTCCGAGATCGTCCAGATCTCGGAACGGGCCGCGCAGTTGCGGGCGCAGGGCGTGGACGTGATCGCGCTCAGCACCGGCGAGCCCGACTTTCCCACGCCGCCGCACGTGGTCGAGGCCGCCCACAAGGCGGCGCTGGACGGTCAGACCCGATATCCCGCCACCGCCGGAACGCCGGCTCTGCGTGCCGCCATCGCGGAACAGGCCGGGGTCGAGCCGGCGCAGGTCATCGTCTCGACCGGGGCCAAGCAGGTTCTGGCGGGCGCGTTCCTGGCGACACTCGATCCGGGCGATGAAGTCATCACAACCGCCCCTTTCTGGACCAGCTACGCCGACATGGTGAAACTGGCGGGCGGCGTGCCGGTCGTGCTGGACTGCCCGCGCGAACAGGGCTTCAAGCTGACGCCCGAACAGCTCGACGCCGCGATCACTCCGCGCACGCGCTGGCTGCTGCTGAACACTCCGTCGAACCCGACCGGGGCGGTTTACACCGAATCCGAACTTCAGGCGCTGGGCGACGTGCTGGAGCAGCACCCGCAGGTCTGGGTGATCTCGGATGAGATCTATCAGCACCTTGCCTACGTTCCCTTCATGCCTTTCGTTCAGGCGGTTCCGGCGCTGGCAGACCGCACACTGACGGTAAACGGTGTGTCCAAGGCCTATTCGATGACCGGCTGGCGCATCGGCTGGGGGATCGGCCCCGCGCCGCTGATCAAGGCGATGGCTGCGGTGCAGGGGCAGATCACCTCAGGCGCCTGTTCCATCGCGCAGGCGGCAGCTCTGGCCGCGCTGACCCGCCCGCAGGACCTGCTGGCCGAACGCCGCGAGGCCCTGCGCACGCGCCGCGATCTGATCGTGGCGGGCCTGAACGCCGCCGGATTGGACTGCCCGGTGCCCGACGGCGCCTTCTTCGTCTTTCCGCAGACGCCCGCTGCGATGCCCTCGGACCCCGAGTTCTGCCGTAACCTGCTGGATCACGCGGGCGTCGCGGTGGTACCGGGGCGGGCCTTTGGCATGCCGGGGCATTTTCGGCTTTCCTTTGCCTATGACACCGATAGCCTGACCCAAGGCCTGCGCCGGATCTCGGACGCCACGGCCCAACTTTGACCTTACCGGGGAACCCAGATGGATCGCGCCCAGATCGTTCACGAAAACTTCATGACCCGCGTCGCCAATCGCGACCTGCCCGCGGGTGCGCCGCCGCGCCCGGGTCTCAGCGCGCCCGAGGCTGTGTCGCTGTTCCGCGCGCAAGTGCTCAGCCGCGCGCTGGACCGCACCAGCCGGGCGATGCAGAAGGCGGGGCAGGGGTTCTACACCATCGGATCCTCCGGGCACGAGGGCATGGCCGCCGTGGCCCATGCCCTGCGCCCGACCGACATCGCCTTTCTGCACTATCGCGACGCCGCCTTTCAGATCGCCCGGGCCGAGCAGGTGCCCGGCCAGCAGATCGCCTGGGACATGCTGTTGAGTTTCGCGTGTTCCAGAGAGGACCCGACCTCGGGCGGGCGGCACAAAGTGCTGGGCTCCAAGGCGCTGATGATCCCGCCGCAGACCTCGACCATCGCCAGCCACCTGCCCAAGGCGGTGGGCGCGGCTTATAGCTTGGGCGCGGCGCGGCGTCACGACCCCGAACACCGGCAACTGCCCGAGGACGGCATCGCCATGTGTTCCTTCGGGGATGCGTCCGCGAACCATTCCACTGCACAGGGGGCGATCAACACCGCCGGTTGGACCAGTGTCCAGTCGATCCCGCTGCCGCTGCTCTTTGTCTGCGAGGACAACGGCATCGGCATCTCGGTCAAGACGCCGAAGGGCTGGATTCAGGCCTCGATGGAGCATCGACCGGGCATCAAGTATTTTCAGGCCAACGGGCTGGACATCTATGAAACCTTCGCGGTGGCGCAGCAGGCGGCCGACTATGTCCGCACCCGGCGCAAACCGGCCTTCCTGCACCTGAAAACCGTGCGCCTGTATGGTCATGCGGGGGCGGATGTGCCCACCACCTATCTCAGCCGTGCCGAGGTCGAGGCCGACGAGGCCAATGATCCGCTGCTGCATTCGGTGCGCCTGTTGGATCAGGCCGGGGCGCTGTCGCCCGAACAGGCGCTGAAGATCTATGAGCAGACCTGCGCCCGCACCGATCGCATCGCGGCCGAGGCCGCCACCCGCCCGCATCTGGCTACCGCCGCCGAGGTCGCGGCCAGCCTGATCCCACCCAAGCGCCTCTGCAAGCCCACCAACGGCCCCAGCGCCGAGGCCCGCGCCGCCGCCTTCGGCAGCGACCTGCGCGCGATGGACGACCCGCAGCCGATGGCGCGCCTGATCAACTGGGCGCTGACCGACCTGATGCTGGAACATGGCGAGATCGTCTGCATGGGCGAGGACGTGGGACGCAAGGGCGGCGTCTATGGCGTGACGCAGAAGCTGCAGCAGCGCTTTGGCCCCGACCGGGTGATCGACACGCTGCTGGATGAACAGTCCATCCTCGGCCTCGCCATCGGCATGGCCCACAACGGCTTTGTCCCGATCCCCGAGATCCAGTTCCTCGCCTATCTGCACAATGCCGAGGACCAGATCCGGGGCGAGGCCGCCACGCTGCCCTTCTTCTCGAAGGGGCAGTTCACCAACCCGATGGTCGTGCGGATCGCCGGGCTGGGATACCAGAAGGGCTTTGGCGGGCATTTCCACAACGACAACTCGCTGGCGGTTCTGCGCGACATTCCGGGCGTCATCATCGCCTGCCCCTCGACCGGGGCCGATGCGGCGCGGATGCTGCGCGAATGCGTGCGGCTTGCGCGTGAGGAGCAGCGCGTGGTGGTGTTCCTGGAACCCATCGCGCTCTACCCGATGCGCGACCTGCACGAGGGGCAGGACGGCGCGTGGATGACCCGCTATCCCGCGCCCGGCGAACGGATCGCGCTGGGCGAGGTGGGCGTGCATGGCGACGGCACCGATCTGGCCATCGTGACCTACGGCAACGGCCATTATCTGTCGAAACAGGCGCTGCCCGAGCTGCAGGGTGCCGGGCTGAACACCCGCATCATCGACATGCGCTGGCTGGCGCCGCTGCCCGAACAGGCGCTGCTGGAGGCGACCAAAGGCTGCAGGCACGTCCTGATCGTCGATGAATGCCGCCGCACCGGCAGCCAGTCCGAGGCGCTGATGACGCTCTTTGCCGAACAGACCGACCTGCCCGCCGCCCGCGTGGTGGCCGAGGATTGTTTCATCGCCACCGGCCCCGCCTATGCCGCGCCGCTGCCCTCGCGCGAGGGGATCGTGGCCGCCGCCCTGACCCTGACCGGAGCCCAGAAATGACCCGTACCGCCGTCGTGATCTGCCCCGGCCGGGGCACCTACAACAAGCCCGAGCTGGGCTATCTGCACCGCCACCACGCGGGCCGGATGGAGCTGTTCCGCGAATTCGACGCGATCCGCGCCGAAACGGGCCAAGAGGCGGTGACCGCACTGGACGGCGCGTCGCGCTTCTCGGTCAGCAAATATTCGCGCGGCGACGTGGCCTCGCCCCTGATCTACGCCGCATCGCTGGCCGACGCGCAGGCGCTGGCCGAGGATATCGAGGTGGTGGCCGTCACAGGCAACTCGATGGGCTGGTATATCGCGCTGGCCGCCGCTGGTGCGCTGTCGCCCGAAAACGGGTTCCGGGTGGTCAACACCATGGGAACGCTGATGCAGACCCACCTGATCGGCGGGCAGCTGGTCTATCCCTTCACCAGCGACGACTGGCGTGACGACCCCGCCCGGAAGGCCGAGCTTTTCGCCGGGGTGGCGCGCATCAATGCCTTGCCGGAGCATGACCTTGCCCTGTCGATCGACTTGGGCGGGATGCTAGTGCTGGCCGGCAACGAGGCCGGACTCAAGGCCTTCGAGGCCGCGCAGCCCGTGGTGCAGGAGCGGTTCCCGATGCGGCTGGCCAATCACGCGGCCTTTCACACGCGCCTGCAGGCCCCGGTGGCGCAGGAGGGTCGCCGCCAACTGCCCGCCACGCTGTTCGCCCAACCCGATTTGCCAATGATCGACGGGCGCGGCAAGATCTGGTGGCCCGGGGCCACCGACGTGGGCGAACTGTGGGATTACACGCTGGGCCATCAGGTGACCGAGCCCTACGACTTCACCCGTGCGGTGCAGACCGCCGCCCGTGAATTCGCGCCTGATCTGTTCATCGTCACCGGCCCCGGCGCCACGCTGGGCGGCGCGGTGGCGCAGTCGCTGGTGCTGGCCAACTGGCGCGGTATGTCCGACAAGCAGAGCTTTCAGGCCCTGCAGGCGCAGGACCCGTTCCTGATCGCGCTGGGGCGCGAGGATCAAAGACCCCTTGCCATCGGCTGAGCCCTCGGGAAATCTGCGTGCGCATTCAAGGACATCCCGCCATGACCACCGACCCGGAAACCAGCCTGTGGACCAAAACCAGCCGCGAGCGGGTGGACGCCCCGCCCCTGACCGGGTCTGCCACGGTGGACCTCGCCGTGATCGGCGGCGGCTATACGGGCTGCTCGGCGGCGCTGCAGGCGGCGCAGGCGGGGGCGTCGGTCTGCCTGCTCGAGGCACACCGGATCGGCTATGGCGGGTCGGGCCGCAATGTCGGGCTTGCCAATGCCGGGTTGTGGCTGCCCCCGGCCGAAATCCGCGCCCATCTGGGCCGCGAGGCCGGCGACCGTCTGATCGCCCTGCTGGCGCAGGCCCCGGCCGAAGTGTTCCGCCTGATCCGTGATCACGCCATCGATTGCGAGCCGGTGCAGGCCGGAACCCTGCACTTGGCCCATTCGCCAAAAGGTCTGCGCGACCTGCAGACCCGCCACCAACAACTGTCCGCCGATGGCGCGCCGGTCGAGCTGCTGTCCGCTCAGGACACCGCCCGCCGCACCGGCAGCGCGGCCTTTCACGGCGCCATCTTCGACCCGCGCGCCGGGACGATCCAGCCGCTGGCCTATGTGCAGGGCCTCGCCCGCGCGGCGCAGCAGGCCGGGGCGGCGATTCAAGCCAACAGCCCGGTGCAGGCCCTGCGCCACGATGGTGATACTTGGCACCTGGACACCCCGCAAGGCGCGGTGCGGGCCAAGGCGCTGATCCAGGCCACCAACGCCTATCACGCGGGGCTGCCCGACACCCGGCAGGACTATGTGCCGGTCTACTACTTCCAATACGCCACCGACCCGCTGCCCGAGAATATCCGCGCCACTCTGCTGCCGGGGGGCGAGGGGTGCTGGGATACCGGGCTAATCATGACCTCGTTCCGCATGGATCAGGCCGGGCGGCTGGTGATCGGGGCGATGGGCGATCTGGGCCATGCGGGCAGCTTTGCTCATCGCGGTTGGATCACGCGGAAAATGGCGCAGATATACCCCGCGCTGGCCGACCAACCGCTGGAGGACGGCTGGCACGGGCGTATCGCCATGACCTCGGACCATATCCCGAAGCTGGTGCAGATCGGGCCGAACGCGCTGTCGGCGCATGGCTATTCCGGGCGCGGCATCGGGCCGGGCACGGTGTTCGGCCGCATGATGGCCGACAGCCTGCTGTCGGGCGACCCCGCCCGCCTGCCGCTGCCGCCGGTGCCTGCGCACAGCGAAAGCTGGACAGGCCTACGCCGCGCCTTTTTTGAAACCGGCGCGACGCTGACGCATCTGGTTAAGGCGCGGTTCTGACCGATCAGACCGAGCGGGTGATCCCGCCATCCACCCGGATGTTCTGCCCGGTGATATAGCCGCCGCCTTCGGAGGCCAGGAACGCGATGACCGAGGCGATCTCGTCATAGCTGCGCCCATAGCGGCCCATGGGGATCTTGGCCTTGAACTCCTCCTTTTCCGGCAGGCTGTCGATGAAGCCGGGCAGGACGTTGTTCATGCGGATGTTCTCGGCGGCGTACCTGTCGGCGAAAAGCTTGGTGAACGCCGCCAACCCGGCCCGGAACACGCCCGAGGTCGGAAAGACCGGGTCGGGCTCGAAGGCCGCGAAGGTCGAGATGTTGATGATCGACCCACCGTTCTGCGCCTGCATGATCGGGGTCACCAGCCGGGTGGGGCGCACGGCATTCAGGAAATAGACCTCCATGCCGCGATGCCAGTCCTCGTCGGTCAGCTCCAGCACCGGCGCGCGGGGACCGTGCCCGGCCGAGTTCACCAGCACATCGATCCGCCCCCAATGCGCCATCGCCGCATCCACCAGTTTCTGCAGGTCGTCATTCGACTGGTTCGAGCCGGTCATCCCCACGCCGCCCAGCTCAGCCGCCAGCGCCTCGCCCTTGCCGGACGAGGACAGGATGCCCACCTTGAACCCGTCCGCCGCCAGCCGCCGCGCCGCATCCGCGCCCATTCCGCTGCCGCCGGCGGTGATCAGAGCCACTTTGTCCGTCATCTTCGTTCTCCGTTTCCATCTGTCGCCAAGATGAAGCGTGGCCGACCGTTTGACCAATCAGTTCTTCTTCCCTATGGCTGTAGAAAATCTATTGTGTGGACGCTATGGCTGCCCTTCCCCCGCTGAACGCCCTGCGCGCCTTCGAGGCGTCGGCCCGCCACCTGAACTTCAGGCTGGCGGCGCAGGAACTGGGTGTCACCCAAGGGGCAGTGGCACAGCAGGTCCGGGGCCTCGAGGCGCGGCTGGGCACTCCGTTGTTCGACCGCCTGCCGCGCGGCCTGCGGCTGACCGAGGCCGGACGGCGGTTCCACGCGCCCCTGCGCCGCGCTTTCCGTCTGATCGAAGAGGCGGTCGATGATCTGTCCGGCCAGCGCCAGATCACCCTGTCGGTCACGCCCAGCTTTGCCTCGAAATGGCTGGTGCCGCGGCTGGGTGATTTCACCGCGCGGCATCCGGATGTCTTAGTGCAGGTCGATGCGCGCGAGCGGCTGGCTGATTTTCAGACGGACGGGGTGGATATCGCGGTCCGGCAGGGCCGCGCACCGTTTGGTGATGGCCTGGTGGCCGAGCCGCTGTTCCCTACCGAATTCGTCGTGGTCGGCAGCCCCGACCTGGCCGCGCAGGTGACATCGGCGCAAGACCTGCTGGCGCATGTACTGCTGAGCGATTCTCATGGCCTTTGGCCGCTGTTTCTGGATCGCGCCGGTGTGCAGGGGCGCCCGAGGATGATGAATTTCAGTCAGACCAGTCTGGCCATTGACGCCGCCGTGGCCGGGCAGGGCTTTGCGCTGGCCAATGCGCCACTGGTCGCGGCCGAGCTGACGACGGGGCGGTTGGTGCAACCGCTGGCGCAGGTGTTGCTGGACGGTCTGGGGTTCCATATCGTCACCCCGCGCAAGCCTCGGCAGCCGGATCTTGTGGCGCTGATGCGCGACTGGCTGCGGGCTCAGGCCTGAAGCGTGGCGGCAATCGCCGCGATCCGCCCCCGCAGCCAGCGATGGGCGGGATCGTTGGCGAACCGCTGATGCCAGACCATGTAGATCGACACCGGCTGACAATCGAAGGGCAGGGGCGCACAGTCCAGTGCCGCCAAAGGCCCTTGTTGCATCAGCGCTGTGTCGGTCGAGATCAGATCGGTGCCCTTCACGAAGGCCGAGATCGCGTTGAAATGCGGTAGAGTCACGGTGGGCGGGCGGATCTGGCTCTGGTCCACGCCGCGCATCACAGCCCGCGCGTTGCGCCCATCGAGAAACCGCACCTCGACATGGTCCGAGGCGCAATAATCGGCCCAGTCGGCGGGCGGGTCGCGCCGTTCGGCGTCGTAGAACACCATCAAAGGGCTGCTCACCAGCAGTTTCTGAAAGATGTCGGGACCGTCCGGCGGCAGTGGGGTCAGCATCAGCTGGCACCGGTCGCTGCGCAGCAGTTCCGGGTCAGGCACACCCGAGGGCATGAACCCCAGCCGCAGCCGCACCCCATCAACCCGCGCCCCGCGCAGCAACTGCGGAAAGATCAGCTCGCGCGGCATGTCGTTGGTGGCGATCTGGACGGTGATCTCTTCGGACAGCGGGTCAAAGGGCCGCTCGTCGGTCAGGGCGCGCATCCCGTCCAGCACCCTCTGCACCGGGTCTTTCAGCGCCAGCGCCCGCTCGGTTGCGCGCAGCCCTTGGCCGGACCGCACGAACAGCGGATCGCCAAGCACCTGCCGCAGCTTGGCCAACGTGTGGCTGATGGCCGATTGCGTGACACCCAGCCGGTCAGCGGCCTTCGAGACCGAGTTTTCCTCGAGGATCGTCAGGAAGGTGCGCAGGACCTTGCCGTCTAGGTCCATGAAATCGATTTTCTTCATACCGTTTATTATCTGTCATGAATGGTATTGCTGTTCATGCCGCGCTAGGGGAAGCTTGGCAACAGGAGGCACGCGATGGGGATCCGCTTTTTCTCGGACAAAAACCGACCCGTTCACATGGGTCCTTATCCGCTCGAGCGGCTGCGGCGACAGGATACGCTGCCCGATCTGTCGGCGCTGGCCCCGATGTCGGTGCTGAGTTTTGACCGCCCCGAGCAGCCCCACAGCATCGTCAACGCGATGGGCGAGTTTCAAGCGATGCTGGACACCATCCGAGATGGCTTCGTCAATCCGGCCCGAGCCGAGATGCCCCATGACCCGGTCGAGCGCGCCAACCACCTGAAGGCATTCGGTTATTTCAACGATGCCTCGATGATGGGCTGCGGGCCTCTGCCGCCGCAGGCGCTGCTGGATCGGCCCCGGCGCAACCCCGATATCGAACGGCTGGCCCATGCGCTGCAGACCCGGCAGACGAAGACCCTGGCCTCGGGGATCGACGTGATCATGGCCGACCTGCGCGACAGCGTGGCAGCCCAGCCCGGGCCAATCACCGCCCATCGCCATGCGATCGTGTTCCTGTACGAACATCACCGCGACCCGGACCCGGCCGAGCCCGGTGCCGAATGGATCTTGGATGCGCAGGACCACCGCGCCTGCCTGCTGGCCACCGAAAACGCGGTGGTGATCGCCAATTACATCCGTCTGTTGGGGTATGACGCGCGGGCGCATTCGGTGATGTCCTCGGACGTGGACCTGCCGCGCCTTGCCGCCGCAGCCGGGTTGGTCTGGGCCGAGGGTGGCACCGCCGTGGCCCCTTGGCTGGGGCATCGGTTTGGCTTGGCCGCTGTGACCACCGAGATGGAAATCGCCCATGATCGCCCGCTGGCCCCGCGCGACCGGCAGCCGTGGTTCAGAACCCAAGGCCCCGCGTGGTGGCTGGGCGCGGGCTTCGCCAAAAACGCGCTGAACCGCGACCCTTTCGCCCGCCGCCGCTATGCCGATGGCGCGCACCCGTTCGAGACGCTCATACGCGTGGACAGCCCGACCACCTATATCGACGAGGCAAACGTGGCCCGCGTGCCCAAACGCGCCGATATGTTCGCGCGGGCGCAGTTCGGCGATATGGGCAAACCGCTGCAGGATGCGGCCAAAGGCGGGCATTACGTCCGAAAATCCGCGCCCAGCTTTGCGCAAAGGCGTGCGCTGGGGGCTTTCGTCCTGCTGCAGGACGGCGACAGCGCCGATGGCCCCAAACCCAATGACGCAGATCGCAACGCCGCCAACCTGAAGGCGGCCAGCTATTTCCTTGGCGTCGATGCCGTGGGCCTCAGCCGGTGCCCCGATTGGGCGTGGTATTCCCACGACGCCACCGGCGAGGAAATCGTGCCGCCCCACGATCAGGCCGTCAGCATGATCATCGATCAGGGCTATGAGACGATGGAGGGCGCCTCGGGCGATGACTGGATCAGCGTCGCCCAGTCGATGCGTGCCTATCTGCGGTTCTCGCTGCTGGGCGGGGTATTGGCCCGTCAGATCCGCAATCTGGGCTACAAGGCCAAGGCGCATACGGTGATGGATGGCGAAGTGCTACAGCCGCCGCTGTTGCTGCTGTCGGGGCTGGGCGAGGTCAGCCGCATCGGCGAGGTCATTCTGAACCCGTTCCTCGGCCCGCGCCTGAAATCGGGCGTGGTGACCACCGACATGCCGATGGCGCATGACAAGCCCATCGACTTTGGCCTGCAGCGGTTCTGCGAGAGTTGCAACAAATGTGCCCGCGAATGCCCGTCGGGGGCAATCACCGCCGGGCCCAAGCTGATGTTCAACGGCTACGAGATCTGGAAATCCGACAGCCAGAAATGCGCCACCTACCGGATCACCACGCCCGGCGGCGCGATGTGCGGGCGCTGCATGAAGACCTGCCCGTGGAACCTCGAAGGCATCTTTGCCGAACGCCCCTTCCGCTGGGCCGCGATGAACATCCCCGCTGCAGCGCCCGCGCTGGCACGGCTGGATGACGCGCTGGGCAATGGCGGGCTGAACGACACCAAGAAGTGGTGGTGGGATCTGGAGCTTCAGTCCGACGGCGCTTATCGCCCCACGAAACACCCGTTGAACCGGCGCGGCCTGCAAAAGGATCTGGACCTGAAATACGAGGACCAGACCCTGGCCGTCTATCCCGCCCCGCTTGCGCCGCATCCCTGGCCCTACCCCTTTGCGATGGATCGCGAGGCCGGGATCGCCGCCTATCAGGCCATGGTCACGGCCGAGGAATACAAGGCCCGGCTGGCCGCCGGGGACATCTCGGTGGTGCATCGCTACACGATTGCCGGAGATGCTCCGGTCATGCGGGTCGAGGTGACGAAGGTCGAGAAAATGACACCGGATGTCAGCAAATACGAATTCTCGGCCCTGGATGGCGCGCCCTTGCCGGAATGGACGGCGGGCGCGCATCTGGACGTGCTGGTGGCCCCCGAGTTCCTGCGCCAGTATTCCATGTCGGGCGACCCCGCGGACCGGTCGAAATACCAGATCGGCGTGCTGCGCGAGAATGAAGGCCGCGGCGGATCGGCCCTGCTGCACCGGATCTTCACGCCGGGCCGCAAGGTGTTCGTGTCAAAACCGATCAACCATTTCGAACTGGACGAAACCGCCACCCGCACCCTGCTGATGGGCGGCGGCATCGGGATTACCCCAATGATCGCCTTCGCCCATCGCCTGCACGCGCTGGGGCGCGATTTCGATCTGCACTATTCCGTCCCCTCACGGGAAAAGGCCGGGTATCTGGCCGATCTGGCCGCCGCGCCCTGGGCGGACCACGTGCATCTGCATGTCTCGGACGAAGGCACCCGCGCCGATCTGGACTCGATCCTGGCGGGCTATCGCGACGGCTGGCATGTCTATACCTGCGGCCCCGACCGGTACATGGAGGCGGTGATGCAGGCTGCCGAACGTCAGGGCTGGCCCGAGGTGGCCCGGCATCTGGAGTATTTCTCGGTGCCCGAGCAGCCCGACTATGAAAACCACCCGTTCACCCTGCGGTTGGCACGGTCAGGGCGTGACCTTGAGGTGCCCGCCGACAAGGACGCGGCGCAGGTGCTGAACGAGGCCGGCATCCATGTCGACGTGAAATGCGCCGACGGCATCTGCGGCGTGTGCAAATGCGGGCTGATCGGGGGCGAGGTCGAGCATCGCGATTTCGTCCTGTCGAACAAGCAGCGGGAATCGGCGCTGATTCTGTGCCAGAGCCGCGCGGCCGAGCCGGGCGGGGTGGTCGAGATCGACCTCTGACCCCGGTCGGAAAGCGACATTTGCAGGCAAAAAAATAGGTCGCGCGGGCCATGGACGCCGCCGCGCGGCTGCTCTAACGTCGCCCCAAACCCAGTGAACCCTGACCAACAGGCGCGAGGTACAATCATGCAATATCACCGCCCCGCCAGCTTTGCCGAAGCTTCGGATCTGGCTGCCCATGCAACGGGCATCACGCGGTTTCTGGCCGGCGGCACCGACGTCTTGGTGCAACTGCGGTCCGAGATCGTGACCCCCGACACCCTGATCGACATCAAGACCATCGACGGGGTGCGCGACATCACCCGCCACGCCGACGGAAGTTGGACGCTGGGCGTGGCCGTCACGGGTGCCGAGATGAACGAACACCCCCAACTGGGCCGAGAGTGGCCTGGTGTGGTCGAGGCGATGGACCTGATCGGCTCGACCCAGATTCAGGGCCGTGCCACGCCGGTTGGCAACCTGTGCAATGGCTCGCCCGCCGCCGATTCCGTTCCGGCCATGGTTGCTGGGGGGGCGAGCGTGACGGTGACCGGCCCCGCGGGCGATCGGGTCGTGGCGGTCGAGGACATCCCGACCGGCCCCGGCAAGACCTCGCTGGCGCAGGGCGAACTGATCTCGGCCCTGCACATCCCGGCGCGGGGCGAGAACGGCGGTGACGCCTATCTGCGCTTCATTCCGCGCACCGAGATGGACATCGCCGTGGTCGGAGTGGGCGTGAACCTGCGCATCGATGGCGACACCATCACCGAGGCCCGTGTTGCGCTGGGCGCCGTGGCACCTACCGTCCTGCTTGTCGAAGACTGCGCCCGGGCGCTGATCGGCACCACGCTGGATGATGCCGCGTTGGCGGCGCTGGCCGCCGCCGCCTCGGCCGCCTGCAAACCCATCGACGACAAACGCGGCACGATCGAATTCCGCACCGAAGTGGCCGGCGTTCTGGCAAAACGCGCCGCGAAAATCGCCTATGCCCGCGCCAAGGGAGAGACCGCATGACCAAGCATCACGTCACCACCACCGTCAACGGCGACACGGTCGAATACCTGTGCGACGCGCGCGAAACCCTACTGGACTGTCTGCGCGACAAGTTGAACCTGACCGGCGCCAAGGAAGGCTGCGGCACCGGCGATTGCGGGGCCTGCTCGGTCACGCTGGACGGGCGGCTGGTCTGTTCCTGCCTGGTGCTGGGGGTCGAGGCCGAAGGCAAGCAAATCGAAACCATCGAAGGCATGGCCGAGGGCGAAACCCTGCACCCGCTGCAGCGCAAGTTCATCGAACATGCCGCGCTGCAATGCGGGGTCTGCACGCCGGGCGTTCTGGTCGCCGCCAAGGCGCTGCTGGAAAAGAACCCCGACCCGACCGAGGAAGAGGCCCGCTATTGGCTGGCCGGCAACCTGTGCCGCTGCACGGGTTATGACAAGATCATCCGCGCCGTTCTGGACACGGCCGCCGAGCTGCGGGAGGCTTCGTAATGGCACTCGACGATCGCAAGTCGCACTTCACCTTCGTGGGCACCCGCCCGAACCGCCCCGACGGGCTGGACAAGGTCACGGGCCGCGCCCGGTTCGGGGCCGACGTGACCGCGCCGGGCATGCTGTTCGGCGCCATCCTGCGCTCGCCCCACGCCCATGCGCGGATCGTCCGGATCGACACCTCGAAGGCCGAGGCGCATCGGGACGTGAAGGCCGTGGTCACCCGCGCCGATTTCGCCGATGTCCCGTTCAAGCCGGGGCTTGAGGGCGAATTTTGGAACGTTCTGGAAAACGTCATGGCCGGGGAAAAGGCGCTCTATGACGGGCATGCCGTGGCGGCGGTTGCGGCCAGTTCGGCGCTGGCGGCGCGGGATGCGCTCAAGCTGATCGAGGTCGAATACGAGGTGCTGCCCCATGTCACCGACGTGGACAAGGCTATGGCGCCCGACGCACCGGTGATCCGCGAAGGCGCGGCCGATTATTCGGTGCCCGAGGGCATGCATCCCAACGTGGTGCGCTATCACGAAAGCGGGCACGGCGATGTCGAGGCGGGCTTTGCCGAGGCCGATCTGGTGATCGAGGATCACTTCGTCACCGAGGCCACCCACCAGGGCTATATCGAACCGCACGCCTGCCTTGCCTCGCTGGGCGCTGACGGCAAGGGCGAGCTGTGGTGCTGTACGCAGGGCCACTGGATCGTGCAGAAGACCTGTGCCGCGCTGCTGGGGATCGAAACCGCGCAGCTGCGCGTGACCGCATCGGAAATCGGCGGCGGGTTCGGCGGCAAGACCACCGTATTCATCGAACCGGTGGCGCTGGCGCTGTCGCGCAAGGCCAACCGTCCGGTCAAGATCGTGATGTCCCGGTCCGAGGTTCTGCGGGCCACGGGGCCGACTGCCTCGGCCTCGATGGACGTCAAGATCGGCATGAAAAAGGATGGCACCATTACTGCCGCCCAGGGCGTGTTCCGCCTGCAAGGCGGTGCTTTTCCGGGCGCGCCAGGCGACATGACCGCGATGTGCGCCTTTGCCCCCTACAACCTGACCAACGTGCGCCAGGTGGGGTATGACGTGATGTCCAACCGCCCGAAACAGGCCGCCTATCGCGCGCCGGGCGCGCCGATGGGGGCGTTTGCGGTAGAATCGGTCATCGACGAGCTGTGCAAGAAACTGGGTCTCGACCCGGTCGATGTGCGCCTGAAGAACGCCGCGCGCGAGGGCACCAAGGCCAGCTATGGCCCCACCTATGACCGGATCGGCCTGGTCGAGACGCTCGAAGCCGCCAAAGCTCACCCGCATTATTCCGCGCCGTTGAAGCCGGGGCAGGGGCGGGGCATCGCCTGCGGGTTCTGGTTCAACCACGGGGGCGAGACCTCGGTGTCGCTGGCCCTGTCCGAGGACGGCTCGGCGCAGCTGATGGTCGGTACGCCCGATATCGGCGGCTCGCGCGCGTCGATGGCGCTGATGGCGGCCGAAGTGCTGGGCATTCCGTACGAGAACATCCGCGTGACCATCGCCGACACCGCCACGCTGGGTTACAACGACGTCAGCCACGGCTCGCGCGTGACCTATGCCAGCGGTCTGGCCACGATAAAGGCGGCGCAGCACGCGGTCGAGAAACTGTGCGAACGCGCGGCGGCCAAATGGGGCATCCCCGTGGACGCGGTGAAATGGGAAAACGGCTGCGCGGTGCCATCCGGCCCCAACGCGGGCGACTTCGACCCGCTGCCGCTGGCCGAGATCACCGCTGACATGGGGCGCACCGGCGGCCCGATCTCGGGCCATTTCGAGGCGACCCCCGAAGGCGCAGGCGTGTCCTTTGGCACCCATATCGTCGATGCCGAGGTCGATCCCGAAACCGGCAAGACCACTATCACCCGCTACACTGTCATCCAGGACGCAGGCAAGGCGATCCACCCCGCTTATGTCGAGGGCCAGTACCAGGGCGGCGCGGCGCAGGGCATCGGCTGGGCGCTGAACGAGGAATACATCTATGGAGAGGATGGCCGGCTGCAGAACGCGGTTTTCCTCGACTACCGCATTCCCGTCGCCAGCGACCTGCCGATGATCGACACGGTGATCGTCGAAGTGCCCAACCCCGGCCACCCGTTCGGCGTGCGCGGTGTGGGTGAAACCGGCATCGTGCCGCCGCTGGCGGCCATCGCGAATGCGGTTTCGAACGCGGCGGGCGTGCGGATGCGGCAACTGCCGATGTCGCCGCCGCGCATTCTGGCCGCGCTCAAGGACAATGGTTGAGGTCCATCTCTGGTCCGGCCTCCGGTCTCTGACCGGGGGTCAGGAGGTGGTCGAGGTTGAGGCCGAGACAACCGGCGAGCTGCTGCGCGAACTGGTGCGTCTCCATCCGCAATTGCAGGCGCCGATCGATGCGGGCGTGTCCATTGCCGTCAATGGTAGGATCATTGCAGCGGGTCTGTCCGAACCCATTCCCGACGGGGCCGAGGTCTATCTGATGCAGAGGTTGCGGGGCGGCTAGGCGGGGAAAGACACGGTCATTTCGGCGACAGGGCCTGATGATCGGTCCTTCCCCTGACCCTGCCGAAGTACCCCCTCGTTAAAAAAACACCATAAAACAGATCAGCAGGGGTGAGTTCCACCTGTATCCGAATATGGGCATATGTGGTGCCGAAAGGTGTCATAATTTTGTGATTTTGCCCGTTTGCATCCTGACGTCGCGTCAACATGACGGTTCGGTTCGTCATGGCCAGCGCGCTGCTTGAATCTGGAGGATGCAGAGGCAAACCGTGCGATTTTGGCGCGGAAATTGGTCAGTCTGCGGCCCGTTTTCCAAAGATCCGTGTAAACCAGCCTCTATTTTTCTGCGGAGGTGCAGCAATCGGTTCGGGGCTGGTTGCCGGCTGGTAGTCCTTGAAGATTTCAAAACCCTGCTGGGCAGTGTTCAAGGCGCTTTCCAGAAGCCTTTCTTCTTCGGGGTCAAATATACCTCGGGCGGCATTCTGGAATGCCTGGGCAAAAGGCTGGTCAATATTCAGATGGTCAGGTGCAGGTTTCTGTTTCGTGGTCGCCTGCAGCGAGACGTTGAACCTTGCCTCGATCAGGGGGCGTTCTTCGTCCCATTTTGCAAGCACATCGTCGAAAACCTTGGCGGGAAGAAAGGTCTTCTTCGAATCGTCGACTTCGTCCCCGACGCTGAAGAACCGGGACTGGCTTTCATCGTTGCGCTTCTTGTTGAACACGCCCAGTTCTTTTCGGCAGCCCATCAGCACAAGTCCGGTCTTGTAGCCGAATGATTTGGTGTTGGCGTATTGTTCCGGCCCGTCTTCCAGGTGCGGGATGTTCAGAGCCTGACAGAAGTCGCGCACGACTCCGGTCCGGGCCGCCTGTTCGTAGGAGCGAACCAGCGTCGTTCCGTGCCGAGCATATTCTGTGAGCGAGTCTATATATCCATACTGAACATATCGTCTGGCAAATCCCGGCAGAGACTTCAAAAAAACCGGGAATACGGGTCATCGCTTCCGGTGATGCTTTGCAATACTCTGGAGTTGATGAAGTCAACGGGGTGGCGCAGGTAGGCCAGAAAAATGACTTCGATGTTTTTGGGCAGGCCGGAAAATACTTCGGTACGAAGGCCTTGCACAGAATTGAAGAGGGTCTCATCCGAGATCAGAAAAGAGTGCAAGTGTTCGGACACGGCAAACTCGCGAAGTTCCCGTGCCCAATCGATCGATGTGGCCGGGACGTCCCGCCTGGGCGTTTTGAAAAAATACTCTGACCCGTCAATTTGGGGGACGCCAATCGGGTTTCCATTTGCACCTTTCGGGCGCCTGGACAGATCGAACGGAAAGGCGATGCCTGCCTCCCGCAGCCGCGGAGCATGTCTGACAAGGTACTTTTGAATGGATGTCGTGCCCGTTTTGGGCAGCCCCACATGAAAAACAAGACGTTTCGGAGTCATGGAAATACCTCTGCTGCGGGCTGGGTACAGCACCACACCGAGCCGCGCAAGCTACGCCGCAACACGTCTAAATCCTGCAATTTCAAGAGAGATGGTGCTGCTGGAGAGAATTGAACTCTCGACCTCTCCCTTACCAAGGGAGTGCTCTACCTCTGAGCTACAGCAGCGCTGTGGGCGGGTGATTAGACTCAAACGAAACGGGGCGCAAGGGTCTCTGGACGGTTTTTTTCACCTCCTGTAGAGAAAGATCATGTCAGACAAAAATTCACCCAAAAAACACGGCAAATCCGGCGATACGCGCGAGGATCGGCTCAAGGCCGCTCTCAAGGCGAATCTCGCGCGGCGCAAGGCGCAGGCCAAGGCGCGGGCGGGCTCGGACGGCAAGGCCGGTCAGGACAAGGGCTAGAGCAGATGGATTCGATTCTTGTAACGGGCAACGGGCCGCTTCATGGCCGAATCCCGATCGCGGGGGCAAAGAATGCCTGCCTCACACTGATGCCGGCCACGCTGCTCAGCGAAGAACCGCTCACGCTGACCAACGCGCCGCGTCTGAGCGACATCAAGACCATGACCGCGCTGCTGCAGTCGCTGGGGGCCGAGGTGTCGGCCCTGCAGGACGGGCAGGTTCTGGCGATGTCCAGCCACGACCTGACCAGCCACACCGCCGATTACGAGATCGTGCGCAAGATGCGTGCCTCGAACCTCGTTCTGGGGCCGCTCTTGGCGCGATTCGGTCAGGCAGTGGTTTCGCTGCCGGGCGGCTGCGCCATCGGGGCGCGGCCGATGGACCTGCATGTCGAAGGGCTGGAAGCCCTGGGCGCTGAGATTGAGCTGAAGGACGGCTACTTGCACGCCAAGGCGCCGAACGGGCTGAAGGGCGCGGTGCATGAAATGCGCTTTGCGTCGGTGGGGGCCACCGAAAACATCGTGATGGCCGCGACGCTGGCCAAGGGCACGACGGTTCTGAAAAACGCCGCGCGCGAACCCGAGATCGTCGATCTGGTGCAATGCCTGCGCAAGATGGGCGCGCAGATTCAGGGCGAGGGGACCTCGACCATCGAGATTCAGGGCGTCGACCGGCTGCATGGCGCGACGCACCAGGTGGTGACCGACCGGATCGAACTGGGCACCTACATGCTGGCCCCCGCCATCTGCGGCGGCGAAGTCGAGCTGCTGGGTGGCCGCCTGTCGCTGGTCGAATCCTTCGTGGAAAAGCTGACTGCCGCCGGGGTCGATGTCGAGGAAACCGAACAGGGCCTGAAGGTCTCGCGCAGGAATGGCCGGGTGCGTGCGGTCGACGTGGTGACCGAGCCGTTCCCCGGCTTTCCCACCGATCTGCAGGCGCAGATGATGGCGCTGATGTGCACGGCCGATGGGGTTTCGGTGCTGGAGGAGCGGATTTTCGAGAACCGCTTCATGCACGCCCCCGAACTGGTGCGGATGGGCGCGCAGATCGAGGTGCATGGCGGCACCGCGACGGTGACCGGGGTCGAGCGCCTGAAGGGCGCGCCGGTGATGGCCACCGATCTGCGGGCCTCGGTCTCGCTGATCCTGGCCGGTCTGGCGGCCGAGGGCGAAACACTTGTCAGCCGGGTCTATCATCTTGACCGCGGATATGAGCATGTGGTCCGCAAGCTGGAAGGCGTGGGCGCCAAAATCGAACGGATCAAGGGCTGATGGCAGACGCAACATTCGAAGACGGGCGCGAGGCGCCGCTGAACCTGGGCGCGTTGGACGCCGACGACCTGCGGGTGATCGCGGCGCTGGGGCAGGATGCCGTCTTTCCGGCCAGCGAGATGACCTGGCAACCGGCCCGCCGCCGCTTCGCCCTGCTGCTCAACCGGTTCCGGTGGGAAGACAAGGAGGCCGCCGAGCGCCGCGACCGCCCCTACGAGCGGGTGCAGTCGGTGCTGGTGTTCGATTCGGTCCTGGCGGTGGCCAGCCAGGGCATCGACCGGTCCGACAAGGACCTGATCCTGTCGCTGCTGGATATCGAGTTCCACCCGGCCGAAGACGGTGCTGGCGAGGTGCTGCTGACGCTGGCCGGAGATGGCGCGATTCGTCTGACTGTCGAGGCGCTGGAGTGCACGCTCAAGGACGTCACGCGGCCCTATCAGGCGCCGTCCAGACACGCGCCGAACCACCCGGTCTAGGTGAAGAACAAGCGCGGGATATCACAGGTATTCTCCGCCGCGCCGAAGGGCGAAGAGATTCGCCGCGCCACCCTGTTCGAGATGAGCCGGGTTCTGACCCGCTCGATCGAGAGGCTCTGCGTGGACGACCACGGCAACGATGCGGACGTGATCGCCCGCTGGACGGCGAACAAGACACCGAAGGCTCTGCGGAACTACCTGTCGAACTCGGATGACGAGGTCTGGTTGTTGCTGAGGGAAGGCAGGCTTGCCTCGGTCGGGGCGCTGGGCGAGGTCGAGCAGGGGCAGGGCACCGGGCGCATCACCCTCAACTACGTGGACCCGGATTACCGGGGGCAGGGCGCAAGCTCCACCATGCTTTCCCATCTCGAATCGCGCCTCTCGGCCCTCGGCGTGACCGAGGCGCGTGTCACCAGCACCGCCACCGCGCGCCGGTTCTACTTGTCGCGCGGGCGGGTGGACGCAGGACCGCCGGGCGCTGGATCGTCGGATACCCGATGCGCAAATCGCTGCACCCCTGATCTAAGCCCTTGAGGCGCGGGCCGCCCCCGGATATTCCCCGCAGGACTGCCGGAGACACCATCATGCCCGTTTTCCTTGATACCACTGCGCCCGACTTCGAAACCGCCTTCGCCGACCTGCTCTCGGCCAAGCGCGAGGACAGCCCGGACGTGGACGCGGTCGTCGCGCAGATCATAGCGGACGTTCGGTCGCGCGGTGATGCCGCCGTGATCGAGCTGACCGCGAAATTCGACCGGCTGGAGCTGACGCCGGACACGCTGGCCTTCACGGCCGGGGAAATCGATGCCGCGATCGAAGGCGTCTCGGCCGAGGACCGCGCGGCGCTGGAACTGGCCGCCGAGCGTGTCCGCGCGTATCACGAGCGCCAGATGCCGCAGGATCTGGAATGGACCGACGAGGCGGGTGCGACCCTTGGCTGGCGCTGGTCGGCGGTGTCCGCCGCGGGGCTTTACGTGCCGGGCGGGCTGGCCTCTTACCCCTCGTCGGTGCTGATGAACGCGATCCCGGCCAAGGTTGCGGGGGTCGAACGTCTGGCCATCGTGGTGCCCACGCCGGACGGACAGGTCAATCCGCTGGTCCTGCTGGCCGCGCGCCTGTCGGGCGTTGACGAGATCTACCGCATCGGCGGCGCGCAAGCGATTGCGGCGCTGGCCTATGGCACCAAAACCATCGCGCCGGTGGACAAGATCACCGGGCCGGGCAACGCTTTTGTCGCGGCGGCCAAGCGGCGGGTGTTCGGCAAGGTCGGCATCGACATGATCGCGGGCCCCTCCGAGATCTTGGTGATCGCAGACAAGGACAACGATCCCGACTGGATCGCGCTGGACCTGCTCAGCCAGGCCGAGCATGACGAAAGCGCCCAGTCCATCCTGATCACCGACGACGCCGCTTTCGGCCGCGCGGTGGCCGAGGCGGTGGACAAGCGGCTGGAAACGCTCGAGCGCCGCGCGATCGCCGGGGCCAGCTGGCGCGACTATGGCGCCATCATCACCGTGCGCGATCTGGACGAGGCCGCGGCCCTGTCGAACCGCATCGCGCCGGAACACCTGGAACTGTGCGTGGCTGATCCGGTGGCGCTCAGCCAAAAGACGATCCACGCCGGCGCCATTTTCCTGGGCCAGTACACGCCCGAGGCCATCGGCGACTATGTCGGCGGCCCGAACCATGTGCTGCCCACCGCGCGTTCGGCGCGGTTCTCGTCGGGCCTTTCGGTTATGGATTTCCTCAAGCGAACCACGCTCAGCCGCATGACGCCCGAGGCTCTGCGTGCCATTGGCCCGGCGGCCGAGCAGCTTGCGCAGTCGGAAAGCCTTGAGGCGCACGGGCTATCGGTGGGGGCGCGGCTCAAGCGGCTGAACGGCTGATCTAGGGACAATTGCGGTGGGGTCACATCCGGCCCGGGACTGCCGCGGCCGGCGCAAAACCACTTGCGGTGGTCGTCCGACCCGTGCGTTTTTTACCGGTGATGTCTTAGGACAAACCCGGAGCCGAAATTGGAACGTGTCGCAACCCTCTGGATCGGAGAGCGCTTCAGCTTTATGGAGCATCTGTGCCTGAAGTCCTTTGCCGATCTCGGCCAGACTCCGATCGTCTATCATTATGGCGAGTTGCAGGACATTCCGAGTTACGTCGAGGCCCGCGACGCACGCGAGATTTTCGATACGCCCGAGATCTATCGCGATCCGATCACGCGGTCGGTCGCCGTGCACGCGGACCTGTTCCGCCTGAAACTGCTGCAGCAGACCGACCAGATATGGGTCGATGCCGACGCCTATGCGGTCAAACCTTTCCAGACCGATCAGGGCTATTTGTTTCCAGCGGCCAACCGCAGGCGGCAACGCATCATGAATGGCGTTCTTGCCCTGCCGATCGACAGCCCGGCCCTGGCCGAAATGTGCGCCTTTGCCTTTGACGGCGATCTGGTGCCGCCCTGGTGGCCCGAGGAACAGCAGCGCGCCTATCTTCAGATCTTCGGGCGCTCGACCTACTGGAGCCTGCCGATCTTCAGCTTTGGCCCGCCGATGTTGTTTCACTACCTTTTCCCGACGCCGGAACATGCCAAGGCCGTCTCGCGGAAATCGCTGTATGCGATTCCGCTGCGCCACCGGGCACTGTGGAACGAGCCGGATCAGGACAACCTTGAGTTCCTGGACTGGCAGAACCAAACTTCGATCCATTTCTACGGGTCCTGGTTCCGCAAGATATTCAAGGACCGCGACATCAATCCCGGCTCGCTGGTTGACACCTTGCTGCGCAAGCACGGCATCGACCCCAACGATCACCCCATCTAACCTTGCGTCCGGCCGGTTTCGCGCGTTGTCCCGCGGGCATAGGTGCGCTAGGTCTGGCCTGACCTGAACGGAAGTCGATGACCATGACCCGCATTTCGCATATCGAACTGGACGATCGAAACCTGCCGCCGCCCACACCGGAAATCGAGCAGGAGCGCAAGGTCGCCATCTATGATCTGCTCGAGGAAAACTCGTTCACGCTGCCCAAGCGCGACGACCGAGTGGTGCCCGATGGCCCCTATCACCTGCAGCTGTCGATCCGCGACAAGCGGCTGGTGTTCGACGTCAGCACCGAAGATAGCCAGAAAGCCGCCGAGTTCCACCTGTCGCTGGGCCCGTTCCGGCAGGTGGTCAAGGACTACTTCCAGATCTGCGAAAGCTACTTCGATGCGGTAAAGACCCTGCCGCCCAGCCAGATCGAAACCATCGACATGGCCCGGCGCGGCATCCACAACGAAGGCAGTCGGGTCCTGCAGGAACGGCTGGAGGGCAAGGCCGAGATCGACGCCGATACCGCCCGCCGCCTGTTCACGCTGATCTGCGTGCTGCATTTCGGAGGTTGACGGGTGAAGCCTCTGCCGCATTCGGTCCTCTTCTGCTGCGACCACAACGCGGTGCGCTCGCCCATGGCCGAAGGTATCATGAAGAAATTCTATGGCACGGGCACCTACGTGCAGTCGGCCGGTGTGCGCAACGACTTGGAAATCGACGGGTTCAGCATCGCCGTCTGCCAAGAGATCGACGTGGAACTGTCACGCCACCGGTCGCGGTCGTTCGACGAGATGCAGGAATGGGGCGACGATCTCAGCTCCTTCGATCTGATCGTGGCCCTGTCGCCAGCCAGCCAGCGCAAGGCGCTGGAACTGACGCGGGTTTTTCACCTGGATGTCGAATACTGGCCAATAATGGACCCTACCGGACTGGGCGAGACGCGCGAAGAAAAGCTACACCACTACCGTCAGACCCGCGATCAGATCATCAAGCACCTGAAGGATCGCTGGGGGGAACCTACGGAGATCGCATGACCCAGACTGTCCAAGCCTATTTCGATGCCTTCAACGCCGGGGATGTGGCCGGCATGCTGGCCTGCCTGTCCGACGACGTGGCCCATCACGTGAACGAAGGCCAGATCCGCGTCGGCAAAGACAAATTCGCCGAATTCTGCGCGCATATGAACCGCTGCTATCGCGAGACCCTGACCGACATTGTGATCTTCGAGGCCGAGGGCGGCACCCGCGCCGCCGCCGAATACATCGTTAACGGCACCTATCTAGAAACCGATGCCGGCCTGCCTGCGGCCTCGGGTCAGACCTATCGCCTGCCCGCCGGGTCGTTCTTTGACCTCGAGGACGGCAAGATCACCCGCGTGACCACCTATTACAACCTGGCTGACTGGGTGAAGCAGGTGTCGGGTGGCTGAGGTCACTGCCGTCCGCCCCCTGACCGGCGAGGCGTTGTCGGCGGCATTGGACGACGTGGCGCGGCTGCGCATCTCGGTGTTCCGCGATTGGCCCTATCTCTATGACGGCGATCTGGACTATGAGCGCAGATACCTGCAATCCTACCGCGACAGCGACCGGGCGATCGTCGTCGGCGCCTTTGACGGCGACCGGCTTGTGGGGGCCGCGACCGGCGCGCCGCTTGCCGACCATGCCGAGGATTTCGCAGCTGCTTTCGACGGCACCGGGCTGGAGTTGTCGCAGATCTTCTACTGCGCCGAATCCGTACTGCTACCCGAGTATAGGGGGCAGGGCGTCGGACATGCGTTCTTTGATATGCGCGAGGGTCACGCGCGGGGCTTGGGCTTCGCCAAGTCTGCCTTCTGCGGCGTGCAGCGTCCGGACGACCACCCGATGCGGCCCGCAACCTACCGCCCGCTGGACGATTTCTGGCGCGCGCGGGGGTATGAGCCTCTGCCCGGCGTGATCGCCCAGTTCTCGTGGAAGGATCTGGGCGAGGCATCGGAAACCCAAAAGCCTTTGCAGTTCTGGATCAGGGATTTGTGAGGCGGCTCTGCACAAGCTTTCAGGTGTTTCGATCAAGCATGGATCTTGGAGTTCGGATGAACGACCGCTGTGCAGGCGTTTCGTTCATTCGGCGATGACCACATTCGGCCTGCGCAACGTCAAATTCACCGTTTCCATTCCAGCCTATGAAGCAAATGCCTTCCTTCAAAACCTTTGAAAAACACAGATACGGGCTCTGAAAACTTCATGTCCGGAGCGTTCTCAGCCATGGTGCATGTGGCGTTGGATACCAAGATCTGACCAGCAGAGGCCATGGTTGTTATCCTGGCAGCCTTGTTTACCACAGCACCAAAGAAGTCACCGCGATTCTGAACGACTTCTCCGGTGTGGATGCCGATGCGCAAACCAAGTTGCGGGTCCTGATTTTGGGAAACAACGGCCTTCTGCATTTCAACGGCAGCTTTCAAGGCTTGCTGTGCCGAAGGGAAGCTCGACAACGTGCCATCTCCAAGGGATTTCACGAACTGACCGCCCTGCGCCTCCACGATGTCTGCAATATCGCGAAAGTGGTCATTGATCAGGCTCGACCAGCGTGCATCGCCCAACGCAGCCGCCAATTCCGTGCTGGCTTCCAGATCGGTGAACAGGATCGAAGCCAATCCCTCAGATTGTTCCAGCTTCGGACCTTCGTCTCTCGCCGCATCGACCAGCCGCTGTATGGCTGTTTGTTCCGTGCCCATATGAACAGCGTTCGGTACTGGTGCAGAACCATGTCGCTGAACTATTTTCCACCGGGCCCCATCCAAAACAAACACGTATGTTTCGCGTTGAAGGCTGGGTTCGGGCAAACCTGAAAAGTGGACCCGATAAACGAAAGACGCCCAGCCGGTTTCGCCGTTCTCGAACGCCTCGGCCTCGATTTCTTCCACGGCAAGTATGTCAGGCACTTCGCTGAAAAAGTCGGCAACCCCTTCGCTTACAACCGAACCGTTCCAATATTCGTTCTCGGCCGTGCCAATGAAGCGCATTTCTTCGGCGGTAGAGAAAAAGCCCGGCAGAATTTCGGTGTTGCGGGTGAGGATGGCCTGATGCATCCGGCGCGAAATCGCAAGCAACTCTGGAGACGGCCGTATCATCTTGCTGTGTACGGCGGTCTGAGCAGATTTGTGGCTTCGCGTTCTGGCACAATCAACTCCGATGGGGTTACCCAGACTATGCTGATGGTCGGCGTTTCACCAATCAAGGTTTATTTGTTCCGGAGAATCGATGGTGTCGGCTTCGATCTCACATCAGCATTGGCGCTTTCTTCGTATCGATCAGGGCAATTCATCTATACACTTCTCGCCTGTAGCCCATAGCTTTGCCGGACCTGTTTCTGCGGTGGGGCCGGCAGGGTCCAGTCGAAATCTGCGATCGAGAACGCCCTTTAAGGGTTCGAGGAAGGGCCCCTAAATGACAAAACAAAGCGTCTTGGCAAAGCCGATCCTGGCATGGGGCGGATCCAGACGCTGGCTCAAGCGAGCGTTGTGAAGCCGATCGTCGACTACATAACATGTGACCCTGAGGCGGAGCGCAACAAACGCGACAAAGTTATCTTCGGTATCCGAATCCGAAAGCACGTGACGCCGTGCGCAGTTTTATCTCGGAGATCGTTGTCTCTCCGGCCGACGAAGACGGCGTGCCGGTCGAGGTCAAGGGCTGCCTCGGCGCCTTGGTTTCTAACCGTTCGGAAAAGGTGGGGGTTTGGTGGTAGCGGAGGAGGGACTTGAACCCCCGACACGCGGATTATGATTCCGCTGCTCTAACCAACTGAGCTACTCCGCCAAGGTGAGTGGCGATTTACGGGAGGTGCCCGAGAGGGTCAAGAGGGAAAAATACTCAATCCACCAGATTTCTTTCTGGTCAGGCCTGTCTTGGTTTGGAAGGCGTCGGGTCGGTTCGCGGAGCATTGTTTGCGACGCGACGGACGAAATCTGCGCAGTCATCGGGCGCCGTCATCGGAATCATGTGGCCCCGCCTTGCAAGCCGCTCGTACACGAGACCGAAGTCAGCCATGGATGCGCCTTGGCATTCCGGCGACAGGATCGGGTCGTCGGCGCCGAACAGGATCCCGCCGGGAACCCGCAAGTCGCCATAGCGCGCGACCTGCGAGTCAATGCTCGCGTCCACACCGGCCAAATCTTGCGATCCGGTCACATAGGCCGACGGCCGCAAGCCCAGGGCGCCCCCGGCGCGGTCCAGAAAGTCATCCGGCGCCGGCTCGGGGGCGAAGGCCTGGTCGATGACATGCGGCGCCGTGAGTCTGGCCAGCGGCACCGCGATCGTGTTGGCGATCAGATGGCGCACCCTTTCGCTGCGGATCTCCAGAGCCTTGAAGATGGCAGGGGTCTCGGGCACCCGATGCGTCAACGGCGCCAGCAAGGCCAGACCGCGGACGTGGTTGGGGTAGTCCAGCGCCATGGCCAACGAAACCGCTCCGCCAAGGGAGTGTCCGACCAGAAGCGGGTCTTTGACGTGGATCGCCTGCAGGAACTCGTGGATCATGCGGGCTTGTTCGGGCAGGGTCGCCAGCCGCGCGCAATCTCGGGTCGAATACCCGCAGCCGGGACGGTCCAGCGCGATCACGTAAAACCTGTCGGTCAGCCGGTCGGCCATTTCATAGGTGAAGTGCTGCAACTGCCCGGTCAGCCCGTGGATCATCACAAGGGTCGGTCTGGACGGGTCGCCCGCGGCGACATAGTGGATACTGCCACCGTCAACCGGCACGATCCGCCCCGCCTGCGGCACGCGTCTGGTGCCTGTCTTCGTCAGGTAGCGTGTCCACAGGTGCAGCCCGATGAGCAGCAGGCAGACTGCGGTCACGGCGATCGGCAGCAGGGTCATCGGCAGGGCCTCGTGTCAGGGCGTGTCGCCCATGAGGATAGGCCAAGAGCGGCACCAAGAGGAACCCGCCGCCGGATCAGTCGTCATTCAGGTCGTCGGGCCGGGGGCGCGGCAGTTGGTCCAGCAGGCGGAACACCTGCGCCCGACAGGCCGGGCCGGTCCAGTCCGGCGGGCAGAAACCGTCGGGCAGGTCGGGCAGACGCAGAACGACGCGCCGCCACCGGTGCACGATCAACGTGCGCAGGGTGCCGATCTGACAGGGCGTGGGCTCCCAACTGGCCGGGCGGTCCTGAGACACGTGGCGCACGGTCTCGTGCAAGGATCGGCAAGCCGCGCGCAGATCCGACGGGAACAGCTTTTCATGCACCCATTGCGGAACCGAGCGGGCAGTAACCTCAAGGATCAGTAGCTCGTCCTGGTCCTCGGGCGGTGCCCCCGATCCCAACGCGGCGTTGCGCGCGATCGGCGTGTAATCGTGGCTGAGCAGAATGTCCTCGAGCAGCCGGGTGCCGGTGCCATCCTCGGCGATCAGCAGGTGCAACGGCGCATCTGGCGCAGGATCGCGGGCATAGATGCGCGGGGTGACCCGGGCCGACTGCGTGCGGCCATATTCGGTCAGGAAATGCATCGAGACGCGCCCGATCCGGTCGCTTTCGATCCAGCCATCCTTTCGCAGACGGTGCAGGGCGACGCGGATCGCCTCGGGCTTGATGCCCATCGGTTCGATGATGCGGCCCAGCGCCCCACCCGATATCTTGGCGCCGCGCTCCTGCGCCATGTCGCCGAACAGCGACACGATGATCGACCAGACCCGCTGATTCTGCGGGTCGGCCAATTCGGCCACGGCCTTGGTGAACCACGGATGCGCGTTGGTCATACACTCAGTCTATCCGGCCTGGCGGTGCAAGAAAAACACTTTGCCCTGCGCTCAGTAGGCGTTCATGGTCAGCAGTTCGTATTCGGCGACCTTCTCGTCATCCTGATTGGTCAGGGTCACGTGCCAGCGCACCTCGCCATAGTCGTCGGTGCGGCGGGTCTTTTGCTTGACCGTCAGGCGGACGTTGATGCTGTCGCCGGCCACGACCGGCTTCATGAAGCGCAGGCCGTCCAGCCCTGTATTGGCCAGCACCGGCCCCTCGTTCGGTTCGACGAACAGGCCGGCGGCAAAACTCAGCAGCAGATAGCCATGCGCCACCCGGCCCGGAAAGAACGGGTTTCTGGCCGCCGCGTCCTCGTCCATGTGGGCATAGAAGGTGTCGCCTGTGAAATGGGCGAAATGTTCGATGTCGTCCAGCGTGATGGTCCGAGGCGCCGTGTGCAGCGTCTCACCGATCTGCAGTTCCCCGAACTTGCGGGTGAAGGGATGCGCCGGGCCTTGGATCTCGGGCGCGCCGGGGATCCATTTCGCGCCGATCGTCGCCAGCATCCGGGGCGAGCCCTGCAAGGCCGTGCGCTGCATGTAGTGTTTCACGCCGCGCACGCCGCCCATCTCTTCACCGCCGCCGGCGCGACCGGGGCCGCCATGGACCATGTGCGGCAGGGGCGAGCCATGGCCGGTGGATTCCTGCATCGAGTCGCGGTCATTGATGTAGATTCGCCCGTTGAAGGCAGCCGCGCCCATCACCACCTCGCGGGCGACCTCGGGGTCATGAGTGATCAGCGAGGTGACCAGCGACCCCTGGCCGCGATTGGCCAGCGCGATGGCGTGGTCCAGATCGCGGTAGCCCATGATGGTCGAGACCGGGCCGAACGCCTCGGTGTCATGCACATGCTTGGCGGCGTCGGGATCGGCGCAGTGAAACAGCATCGGCGGTACGAAGGCGCCTTTTGTGGCGTCGGCGCCGATCACCTCGAAGGCATCCGGGTCGCCGAATACGCGTTCGGCTTCTTGCCCGATGAGGCTGGCCTTGGCCAGAACGTCGGCCTTCTGCCCGTTCGACACCAGCGCGCCCATGCGCGTGCCGTCCAGCCGCGGATCGCCGATCGTGGTCTGCTCCAGCTTGGCTGAGATCGCGGCGATCAGCGGCTCGACCTGCGCCTTGGGTGCGATGATGCGGCGGATGGCGGTGCATTTCTGCCCGGCTTTCGTCGTCATCTCGCGTACGACTTCCTTGACGAACAGGTCGAATTCGGGCGTGCTGGGTGCCGCGTCGGGGCCAAGGATCGAGGCGTTCAGGCTGTCCTGCTCAGCCACGAACCGCACCGAGTTGGTCAAGATCACCGGGTTCTGCCGCAGCTTCATCGCGGTGTCGGCCGAGCCGGTAAAGCTGACCACGTCCTGACAGGTCAAATGATCCAGCATGTCGCCCAGCCCGCCCGAGACCAGCTGCAGTGCGCCGTCGGGCAGGATGCCGCTGTCGAGCATGATCCGCACGGCCAGTTCGGTGACGTAGCAGCTGTTGGTGGCCGGCTTGACGATCGCCGGAACCCCGGCCAGCAGGGTGGGGGCCAGTTTCTCAAGCATCCCCCAGACCGGGAAGTTGAAGGCGTTGATATGCACCGCGACCCCTTGCAACGGGGTGCAGACGTGCTGGCCCAAGAAGGTGCCGTTCCGCGACAGCTGCTCGACATCGCCATCCAGATAGACATGGCCGTCGGGCATCTCGCGCCGCCCTTTCGAGGCAAAGACGAACATGGTGCCGATGCCGCCGTCGATGTCGATCAGATGATCCTTCTGCGTGGCGCCGGTTTCAAAGCTGAGGTCATAGAGCGCCTGTTTCTGTTCCGACAGCGCCTGCGCCAGCGCCTTGAGCATCTTGGCGCGTTCATGGAAAGTCAGCCGGCGCAGAGCAGGCCCGCCCACGTCGCGGGCATGTGCCAGCATCGCCTGCACGTCCAGCGCGTCGTTTCCGGCGGTGGCAAAGGGCTCTCCGGTGATCGCCGAGGCGATGGTGCGGGCCCCGGCTCCGGGCGCAACCCACTGGCCCGCGGCGAAACTGGAAATCTGTTTCAGAGACATGAAATGCTCCTGTATTGGGGCCGCTTTGCGCGGCGAAATGTGCTCAGTGACCCAGCGCGCCCATCTGTTGCGGCAGGTACAGAACCACGATCGGAACCAGAACGATCAGCGCCAGGCGGAAGATGTCGGCCACCCAGAACGGGGTCACGCCGCGAAAGATCGTGCCGGTCGAGACATCCCCCACCACGCCTTTCAGGATGAACACGTTAAGGCCCACCGGCGGGGTGATCAGCGAAATCTCGGTTACCACCACCACGACGATGCCGAACCAGATCGGGTCATAGCCCAGCGAGGTCACCAGCGGGAAAAATATCGGAACAGTCAGCAGCAGCATCGACAAGGATTCGAATACGCAGCCCAAGATGATGTAGATGCCGAGGATCATGAGGATCACCACGAACGGCGCCACGTCATAAGCGGTGACCATGGCGATCAGCGCCTCGGGCAGACCGGCCAGGTTGATGAAGTTCGAAAAGATCTGCGCACCGATCAGCACCGCGAACAGCGCGGCTGCGGTAAAGCAGGTTTCCTTCAGCACCTCAAAGGTCGATCCCACGGTCAGCCCACCGCGGAACAGTGCGATCAGAAAGGCGCCGGCGGCGCCCATGCCAGCGGCCTCGGTCGGCGAAAAGGTCAGGTTCAGCGGTTCGAAATCGAACACGCCATACAGCCCGCCGATCACCAGGAAGAACAGCAGAAGCACCGCCCAGACGGACCCCAGCGCGCTGATGCGCTCGCCCCAGCTGGCGCGTGCACCGGCCGGGCCGGCCTCCGGGTTGCGCCAGACGGTCCAGCGCACGGCGAACAGATAGAACAGGATGCCCAGAGCGCCGGGAATGATGCCGGCCATGAACAGCTTGCCGATCGAGGTTTCGGTCAGCAGCCCATAGATGACCAGGATGACCGAGGGCGGGATCAGGATGCCCAGCGTTCCGCCGGCTGCGATCGAGGCGGTCGAGAGCTCGTCGGAATAACCGTAACGGCGCATCTGCGGCATGGCGACTTTGGACATGGTCGCAGCGGTGGCCAGCGACGATCCGCAGATCGCCGAGAACCCGCCGCAGGCCGCCACGGTCGCCATGGCGATACCGCCGCGCATGTGGCCCAGAAAAGCGTTGGAAACCGCATAAAGTTCGCGCGCCATGCCACCCTTGTTGACGAACAGGCCCATCAGGATGAACAGCGGCACGACCGACAGGCCGTAATCCTGCGCGGTATCGGTGATCTGGCGGCCAACCATCGACATCGCGGCCTTCAGCCCGCGCTCGTCAAAGATCGAGCCGCCGCGTTCATACGCGAAGCCCAGCGTACCGACCAGCCCCATGGCAAAGACAATGGGCAGGCGCATTAGCACCAGGATCAGGACAAGGGCAAATCCAATCAGTGCAGCGGTCATTGGGAGGTTTCCGTCAGGGTTTTGGGTGCGAAAAGGTGCAGCAGGCCGGTGATGATCATCACCACGGCGGTGATCGCCACCGATGCAGTGATGAACCAGCCAACGAGGTAGGTCGGGATGCTGAGATATTCGGTAACATCGCCGTAATCGCGGGCGCGCTCGGCCAAGACCCAGACGCGCTGGACCGGCCAGTACAGCATGACGCCGCTGAGAATATAGATCACCGCGTCGCGAAGGCGGCTGAGCCGCAGGCGGTGGAAGATACCGTCGGTCAGGTCCACGGCGATATGCCCGTTGGTGACCGAGATGATGGGCAGCACCGAGAACACCAGAATCGCCATCAGGATGCGCGTCAGTTCGGTGGCGGCCTCGATCGGCGCGTTGAAGACCGACCGCAAGATCACGTCGCAGAAGGTCATCACCATCAGGATGAACAGGGCCGTGCAGGCGACAATCACCGGCAGGACGCTGGCGCGCCGTACAAGCTGGATGAGAGGGGTCATCGGGTGGCTCCGGAAGGGGCTGGATGGGGGCGGCCAGTGCCGCCCCGCATCAAAGATCAGTTCGAGGACATTTCTGACTTGATCATGTCATAGGCGGCTTGCGCATCGACGCCGGCTTCGTTGACCTCGGCAATGACCTTGGCGCGGACGCCCTCGGCGATCGTCGCGAACTTCTCCATGTCCTCGGCGCTGGCCTCTTGGATGGCGTTGCCTTCGGTGGCTTGGGTCTCATCCCGGCCGATGGCGTCGATCTCGTCCCAGATCTTGCCGATTTCGCGGCTCAGCGGCTCGCCGAACACGTTTTCCTCCAGTGCTTGCTGGATGTCTTCCGGCAGGTCGGCAAACGTGTCTTCGTTCATGATAAAGGCAAACGACCCGCGATACAGGCCGCCCGGCATTTCATAGACGTTCGGGGCAACCTCGGTCAGCTTGAAGCCCTTGCGCGATTCGAACGGCATGACCACGCCATCGGCGGCCTTTGAGGCCAGCGTTTCATAGACTTTGGGGGCCGGAACCTGGATGCCGGTCGCACCCAGTGCGGTGCCTACGTCGCCACCGACACCACCGGGGATACGAACCTTGAGGCCCGAAATCTGGTCCATCGAGGTCACCGGGCTGCTGGTGTGCAGCTGGGCCGGGCCGTGGGTGTGCAGTGCGATGACCTTGACGCCGCGATGTTCGTCGGCCGCCTTCAGATACTTGTCATAGGCCCGCCAGTACGCGACCGAGGCGGCCTCGGCCGAACCCTCATAACCCGGCAGTTCGATCAGCTTGGTCGTCACGAAACGGCCCGGCTGATAACCGTGGAAGATGATCGACGCATCCGCCGCACCATCCATGATCAGGTCCATCTGGGCCGGGGGCGGGGCGATGCCCAGCTTCAGCTCGGCGGTCACCTTGCCGTCGGTGGCCTCTTCAACCATCTCGACGAATTTGGGCCACATCTTGGCGTTGATTCCGTGGGTGGGCGGCGCCCAGCTGGAAATCGTCAGGGTGTAGTCCGCTGCAAATGCCACGCTGCCCGATACTGCCAGGGCAGCAGTCGCCAACAGCGTTTTGATCCCGTTGAGTTTCATGACTGGTTTCCTCCTCCAAAACATGAGTCATTAATGCGTTAATGGTCACTTTTGTAACCATCAACCGGCCGAAAGCCGGATTCGGCACTTCGTCGGAGAAATTTATTGACCAACCGTTCGGTTAATGCAAGAAGAATATCGAAACGAATGCAAAGCGAGCGGCCCATGAGCGATACGATTCTTGCGCAGTGGCATGGAAATTATGTGGAAATCACTCTCAACCGCCCTGATCGCCTGAACAGTTTCACCGAAGAAATGCATCATGCCCTGCGCCGCGCCATCGAAAGCGCGCGCGATGAGGGCGCGCGGGCGATCCTGCTGACCGGGGCCGGGCGTGGGTTCTGCGCCGGGCAGGATCTGGCCGATCGCGACCCGTCGAAAATGGACGGTCCGCCGGATCTGGGCCACACGGTTCGCACTTTTTATGCGCCGCTGGTGCGGTTGATCCGGTCGCTGAACTTTCCGGTGATCTGCGCGGTCAATGGCGTGGCCGCGGGCGCGGGCGCCAATCTTGCGCTGGCCTGCGATATCGTGCTGGCCGCCGAGTCCGCGAAATTCATCCAATCCTTCGCCAAGGTCGGGCTGATCCCCGATACCGGAGGCAGCTGGCACCTGCCGCATCTGCTGGGCGAGGCGCGTGCCAAGGGGCTGGCTCTGACCGGCGAGCCTTTGGCGGCGAAAACGGCCGAGGACTGGGGCCTGATCTGGAAAGCCCTGCCTGATGCCGATCTGATGAGCGAGGCGCGCGCGCTGGCCGAACGCTTGTCGAACGGTCCGACGCTCGGCCTGGGCCTGACCAAGCAGACCATCCAGGCCGCCGCGACCAACAGTCTGACCGATCATCTTGAGATCGAGGCCGACGCCATGAAGACCTGCGGTGAATCCGCCGACTATGCCGAAGGCGTCGCGGCCTTTCTGGAAAAGCGCAGCCCGGAGTTTCGGGGCAAATGAGCATGACACCGAAAGAACGCGCCGAAAAAGCCGCCGCCGCGATGTGGGCGCAGGACCATGCCTCGAAATGGGCGGGGATGGAACTGGTCGAGGTCGACGAGGGCACCGCGACGCTGGCGCTGACCGTGCAGCAGCACCATTGCAACGGGCACGGAATCTGCCATGGCGGCGTGACCTTCATGCTGGCCGACAGCGCCTTTGCCTTTGCCTGCAACAGCCGCAACCAGTCGACCGTGGCACAGCACAACGTGATCAGCTATGTCGCGCCGGGCCGGCTGGGCGACCGTCTGACCGCCCGCGCGACCGAGCAGAGCCTGACCGGCCGCAGCGGCATCTATGACGTGACAGTGACCAACCAGGATGGCCACAAGATCGCCGAGTTCCGGGGCTTTTCCCGGGCGATCAAAGGGACCCTGTTTCCAGAATCTTGAGGTGAGGAGGACATCATGAAGGATCTGACCCCGAACAAAGCGGATCTTGACCCGATCGAGATCGCGTCGATCGATGAAATCCGCAGCTTGCAGCTGGACCGCCTGAAATGGTCGCTGCGTCATGCCTATGACAATGTGCCGATGTACAAACAGCGGTTCGACGAGGCAGGGGTGCATCCCGACGATCTGAAAACCCTGGACGATCTGGCCAAGTTCCCCTTCACCTACAAGAATGACCTGCGCGGCCACTATCCGTTCGGCCTGTTTGCCGTGCCGCGCGAACAGATCATCCGCCTGCATGCGTCGTCCGGCACCACGGGCAAGCCGACCGTGGTGGGCTATACAAAGAACGACATCGACAACTGGGCCGATCTGGTGGCCCGCAGCCTACGCGCCAGCGGTCTGCGCAAGGGCGACATGATACACAACGCCTACGGCTACGGCCTGTTTACTGGCGGTCTGGGCGCGCATTACGGAATCGAGCGACTGGGCGCTACGGTCGTTCCCATGTCCGGCGGTCAGACCGAGAAACAGGTAGCCCTGATCACCGATTTCAAACCCGACGGCATCATGGTCACGCCGTCCTACATGCTCAACATCCTCGAGCAGTATCACAAGATCGGGATGGACCCGCGCGAAAGCTCGCTGTCGGTGGGCGTGTTCGGGGCTGAACCCTGGACCGACGCGATGCGGAGAGAGGTCGAGCAGGCCTTTGACATGCATGCCGTCGACATTTACGGCCTGTCCGAGATCATGGGGCCGGGCGTCGCCAACGAATGCGTGGAAACCAAGGACGGCCCGGTCATCTGGGAGGATCATTTCTATCCCGAGATCATCGACCCTCAGACCGGCGAGGTTCTGCCCGACGGCGAAATGGGTGAGCTGGTCTTTACCACGCTGACCAAAGAAGGCCTGCCGATGATCCGCTACCGCACCCGCGACCTGACGCGGTTGCTGCCGGGCACCGCGCGCTCGATGCGACGGATGGAGAAGATCACCGGCCGCAGCGACGACATGATCATCCTGCGCGGGGTCAACGTCTTCCCCAGCCAGATCGAGGAACAGGTCATGGCCACCGGCGGCCTTGCCGCGCATTACCAGATCGAGCTGTACAAATCCGGCCGCATGGACGCGATGCGCGTCTATGTCGAGGCGATGCCCGACGCGGCCGATGAACTCAGCAAGACCGCCGCCGCCCGCATGCTGACCAAGCGGATCAAGGACATCGTTGGCGTTTCCACCGAGATCGTTGTAGGGGACCCCGGCGATGTCGAGCGTAGCCAGGGCAAGGCCAAGCGCGTCGTCGACAACCGAGACAAGGAGTGAGGTTTGGCCCGTACGATTGCAAAAGATCACGACCAGAAACGCGCGCAGATCCTTAAATCGGCGGCGCGGGTCTTTGCCCGCGAAGGCTTCGACCGCGCCTCGATGACCCAGCTTGCGCGCGAATGCGGGATCTCGAAGGCCAACATCTATCACTATTATGACAGCAAGGACGCGATCCTGTTCGACATTCTCGAGACCTATCTGCGGGAATTGCGCGACCTGATATGCGGGCTCGAGATTGAAGGCCTCAGCCCGCCCGACAAGCTTCACCGCGTGGTGGCTGAAATCCTGTTGGCCTACCAGGGCGTGGATGACGAACACCGGGTTCAGACCAGCGGCATGTCGGCCCTGCCCGAGGAGCAGCAGCGCCTGCTGCGCGGGTATCAGCGCGACATGGTGAATTTCCTCAGTTCCATCATTGCCGAAGTCGCTCCTGACGTGTTTCGCGGCAACAGGTCCAAGCTGCGCTCGGCCACTATGTCGGTCTTCGGCATGCTGAACTGGTACTACATGTGGAATTCCGGTGCCGATGCACAGGCGCGCCGGGACTATGCCGCGCTGGTCAGCAACCTGACCCTGTCGGGCGTCAAGGCGCTGTAGCACCGGCCCTGCCGGCATTGTGATTTGGCTTTTGAGCCAAACCGGCGTCTACTTGCGGTCGGAGGGCGCCATGCAAAAACCCGAACGGTTCGACGAATTCTATTTCGCCAAGGTCGGGATGGGCGAGGCCTGCGGCTGCGCCGAGCGCATCATCGACGTCTATGAGTTCAACCGCAAGGCCGGTGCGGTTGACGCGGGCACGGGCAAGGTGGCTCGGCCACGGCGTCGCGGCCTGCGATCGCTTGCCCTTAAATACGGCCTGATCAGCCGCCCCAGCGGGCGGTGATCACGGGGTGCGCAAGCCAAGCCGCGTTACGACCTCGGCGGCCTCGGCCAGCCAGCGGTTTTTCAGTTCGACCCCCGAGGCGCGGCGCAGGCCCATCTGGCGCAGCTTTTCCATCCGCTCGGGGTCGCCCGCGCCGAAACTTGCGGCCACGCGGGGCCACCAGTAATCGACCGAGTCCTGCATGGCCGGCGCCGCGCCCTGTTCCAACAGCTTGACCGCGCCTTCCAGGGCCAATTCACCGTGATGTGCCTCGATCGGGGCAATGGCGCGGAACGCCTCGGCCAGCGGCTGATAGGACACCAGCGCGAACTCGGCCAGTTGCACGCCCACGGCGCGGCTCATCAGCAGGTTCATCACCACCGCATCGGTCCAGCCTTCGATCGGATAGTTGAAGACCGCAAGGCGCATGTCATGTTCGCTGCGCGTGGCCCCGATATCGGCGGAACGGTCCAGCCGTGCGGTCCACGGGTGATGCGTGGCGTATCGGTCGGTATCCGCGCCGAACTCGCCCATGATCTTCAGGACGCGGTCGGCATTGTCGGTTTTTTCCAGAACGATCTTCGCCGCCGCGATGCGTTCCTTGATGCCCGGTCCCTGGTTGATGATGTCGGCAAACCCAGCCGCACCGGCCAGTTCGCTGTCGACGAAGGTCGCCATCAGCTTCATCAACTCCGCGCGGTATCGGGGCGGCACGTTGGTCGGGTTGGTCAGAACGCCGCCCGCGGCCAGGTACCTTTCGATGCTCATGTCTTCGGCCATGGTCCCTCTCCCTTTATTGGTCGTAATCGACGACGACATTGTCGGTCAGCGGGTAGGCCTGGCAGCTGAGCACATAGCCTTTCTCGACCTCGTAATCCTCGAGCGCGTGGTTGGCGACCATCTCGACCTCGCCTTCGATCACCTTGCAGCGGCAGGTCGAACAGACCCCGGCCTTGCAGGCATAGGGGGCGTCCATCGCGTTTTCCAGCGCCGCGTCCAGAATGGTCTGGTCCTTGGGCATGGTGATGGTCTGGGTGGCGCCGTCCAGCGTGACCCGCGCCTGGGTCTGGTTGGCCTGCGCGGCGCTGGCGGCATCGCCCTGCTTGCGTTTGGCGCGGCCCGGTTGGGCGCTGGCAAACAGCTCGAACTTGATCTGGCTGTCATCCAGCCCGTGTTCGCGCAAAGCCTCGGCAATGCCCAGCATCATCGGCTCGGGGCCGCAGATGAAGGCGGTGTCGGTGTTTTCGACGTCGATCCAATGCTGGAACAGTTCGGCGCATTTCTCTTTGGTCACCAACCCGGTGAACAGGTCGATCTCCTGCGCGTCGGTTTCCAGGATATGGATCACGTTCAGGCGGCCCATGTACTGGTTCTTCAGGTCTTCCAGCTCTTCGCGGAACATGATCGTGTTCACGCCCTTGTTGGCATAGACCAGCGTGAAGCGCGAATGCGGTTCGCGTGCCAGCGTGGTCTTTAGGATCGACAGAACCGGCGTGATGCCCGACCCGCCGGCAAAGCCCAGGTGCTGCCGGTGCGCGGACGGGTCCAGCGGCGTGTGGAAGGCCCCCATCGGCGGCATCGCCTGCAACCTGTCGCCCACTTTCAGCTCGGTGTTGGCCCAGGTCGAAAAAGCGCCGCCCTCGACCCGTTTGATGCCCACCTGCAACACCCCGTCATCCTTGCCGGCGCAGATCGAGTAGGATCGGCGCAGCTCTTCCCCGTCAAATTCGCGGCGGAAGGTCAGGTACTGGCCCTGGACAAAGTCGAACGCCTCGGGCGCGCCGTTCACCGGCTTCAGAGTGACCACGACCGCGTCGCGGATGGTCTTGTGGATGTCGGTGACTTCCAGATCGTGAAAACGTGCCATCCGGTCCTCCTCAGATGCACTTGAAATAGTCGAAAGGTTCCAGGCATTCGGTGCAGCGCCAGTGCGCCTTGCACGGGGTCGAGCCGAACTGGCTGACCTTTTCCACTGCCGTGCTGCCGCAATGCGGGCAGCGGTCGGGTCCGCCTGCGGGCTGGGGCGGTGCGATGCCGTATTCTTCGAGCTTCGCGCGGCCCTTGTCGCTGAGCCAATCGGTCGTCCAGGCCGGAGAGATTCGGGTCTCCAGCTTGATCTTGTCGATGCCGTGGTCGCGCAGGGCGGTTTCGATGTCCATAGCAATGACCGAGGTCGCCGGGCAGCCGGAATAGGTGGGCGTCACGGCAACCTTCAGCGTGTCGCCCTCCCATGTCACATCGCGCACGATGCCCAGATCGACGACCGAGATCACGGGGATCTCGGGGTCGGGCACGGCGTCGAGCCATTCCCAGACCTGCTCTACGGTGGCGCGATCCATCGGCCTTTACCAGGTTGCGCCCGGATAGGCCCGCTGCAGCCATTGCATCTGGGTCAACAGGTGGCCCAGATGTTCGGTATGCATGCGCCCGTCGCGGCCGCCCTTGTGGGAAAAGCGGCTGTCGGGAATGGTCAGGGTGGCTTCGGTCAGTACGCGCTGAACCAGCGCGTCGTATTCCTCGCGTAGGCCGGCCGGGTCGGGTGCGATACCCGCGGCGGCCATCTCGGCATCAACCTCGTCGCTGGCGAACATCTCGCCGACATAGGGCCAGAGGTAATCCAGCGCCTCTTGCATGCGCCTGTGGCTTTCCTCGGTCCCGTCGCCCAGTCCGACCACCGTGTCGCTTGACCTTTCCAGGTGATAGGCGACCTCTTTGCTGGCCTTCTCGGCAATCGCCGCGACCCGGTCGTCAGACGATTTCATCAGCCGGCCCAGCATGATCGAGTGCCACGCATCAAACAGGAACTGGCGCATCAGGGTGCGGCCGAAATCGCCGTTGGGCACCTCGACCAGCAGCAAGTTGCGGAAATCCCAGGCGTCGCGCAGAAAGGCCAGATCGTCGGCAGACTTGCCTTCGCCCTGAACCTCTCCGGCCAGGCCCAGCCACATCTGCGTCTGGCCGATCAGGTCCAGTGCGGTGTTGGCCAGCGCGATGTCTTCCTCCAGCACCGGCGCGTGGCCGCACCATTCGCTGACGCGATGGCCCAGGATCAGCGTGTTGTCGCCCATCCGCAGCAGGAATTGCAGGAATGCCTCGTCGCGTGTCATCACATCGCCCCCACTTCTTCGGGGATGTCGAAAAAGGTCGGGTGACGATAGACCTTGCTTTCGCTGGGCTCGTACAGCGGACCCTTATCGCTGGGCGAACTGGCGGTGATGTTGTTGGCCTCGACCACCCAGATCGAGACGCCCTCGTTGCGGCGGGTATAGACGTCGCGGGCGTTCTTGATCGCCATTTCGGCGTCGGGCGCGTGCAGCGAGCCGACATGGCGATGGCTCATGCCGTGCTGGCCGCGGATGAAGATTTCCCACAGGGGCCATTCGTTTTTCATCAGGTGTCCTCCTATCGGGTGGGTTATTCGGCTGCGAACTTGCGGGCGCGTTTCTTGCGGGAATGTTCCAGCAGACCGTCACGCACCCATTTGCCGTCGTCCCAGGCCTTGTTGCGGGCGGCCAGGCGGTCGGTGTTGCAGGGGCCGTTGCCCTTGATCACGTCGAAGAATTCCGACCAGTCGGGCTGAGTGAAATCGTAATGCCCGCGCTCTTCGTTCCATTTCAGGTTCGGGTCGGGGATGGTCAGGCCCAGATACTCGGCCTGCGGCACGGTTTGATCGACGAATTTCTGGCGCAGTTCGTCATTGGTGTTGATCTTGATCTTCCACGCCATCGACTGGGCCGAATGCACCGAGTCCTTGTCGGACGGGCCGAACATCATCAGCGACGGGTACCAGAACCGGTTCAGCGCGTCCTGCGCCATCTTGCGCTGTTCGGGCGTGCCCTCGGCCATCTTGCGGATCGCGTCATAGCCCTGGCGCTGGTGAAAGCTTTCTTCCTTGCAGATGCGGATCATCGCGCGCGAATAAGGCCCGTACGAGGTGCGCTGCAGCGGCACCTGGTTCATGATAGCCGCCCCGTCGACCAGCCAGCCCACCGCGCCGATATCGGCCCAGTTCAGCGTGGGATAGTTGAAGATCGAGCTGTATTTCATCCGCCCGTCCAGCAGCATTTCGGTCAGTTCGTCGCGGCTGACGCCCAAAGTTTCGGCGGCGCAGTACAGGTACAGGCCGTGCCCGGCCTCGTCCTGCACCTTGGCCAGCAGGATCGCCTTGCGTTCCAGCGTGGGCGCGCGGGTGATCCAGTTGCCTTCGGGCAGCTGGCCGACGATCTCGGAATGGGCGTGTTGCCCGATCTGGCGGATCAGCGTCGCGCGATAGTCGTCGGGCATCCAGTCCTTGGGTTCGATCTTGATGTCGGCGTCGATCTTGTCCTGAAAGGCGCGTTCCTGCTCGGTCATTTCCTCGCGGGATTTGACGCCTGTTCCTGCCGTCTTGATCATCTGAGCATACATGTCGGGTCTCCTCCCTTACACGCGTTCGAGAATTAGCGCGGCGCCCTGGCCTACGCCCACGCACATGGTGCACAAGGCATAGCGTCCGCCGGTGCGGCGCAGTTGAAAGGCCGCCGTCATGACCAGCCGAGCGCCGGACATGCCCAGCGGATGGCCGATGGCGATGGCGCCGCCACTGGGATTCACATGGGGTGCGTCATCGGCCACGCCAAGTTCACGCAGGGTGGCCAGACCCTGAGCTGCGAAGGCCTCGTTCAATTCTATCACATCCATCTGTTCGATGCTGAGCCCTGTGCGGGCCAGCACTTTGCGGGTGGCCGGGACCGGACCGATTCCCATGACCCGAGGCTCGACCCCCGCGACCGCCATGCCCACGACACGCGCCATCGGGGTCAGGCCGTTCTTCTGCGCGGCGGCCTCGTTGGCCAGCAGAATGGCCGCGGCGCCGTCATTGACGCCCGAGGCATTGCCCGCGGTCACGGTCTTGTGCGGGCCGTTGACGCCGTGCAGGCTGGCCAGCTTCTCGACGGTCGTGCCGGGGCGTGGGTGTTCGTCCGTATCGACGACGATGGCGTCGCCCTTGCGCTGCGGGATGGTGACCGGGGTGATCTCCTCCGCAAACACCCCGGCCTGGTGCGCCGCGGCCCAGCGGGCCTGGCTGCGTGCCGCGAATGCGTCCTGATCAGCGCGGCTGATGTTGTATTCCTCGGCCACGTTGTCGGCCGTCTGCGGCATCGAGTCGGTGCCGTACATTTTTTCCATCTTCGGGTTCACGAAGCGCCAGCCGATGGTGGTGTCATAGACCGAATTGGCGCGGGAAAAGGCGCTGGTGGCCTTGGGCATCACGAAGGGCGCGCGCGACATGCTTTCGACGCCACCGGCAATCGCCATGTCATAATCGCCCGCCTTGATGGCCCGCGCGGCCATGCCGACCGCATCCATGCCGCTGGCGCACAGGCGGTTGATCGTGGTGCCGGGCACCTGAACCGGGAAACCGGCCAGCAGGGCGGCCATGCGGGCCACGTTCCGGTTGCTTTCGCCGGCCTGGTTGGCATCGCCCAGGATCACGTCATCCAGGCTAGCCCAGTCCACCTGCGGGTTCCGCTCTTTCAACGCGGCCAACGGGATCGCGGCCAGATCGTCGGTGCGAACCTGGGACAAGGCCCCGCCATAGCGTCCGATCGGGGTGCGCTGTGCGTCGCAGATGAAAGCGTCCATGCGTCAGAACCTCGTGTCTTGAGCTCAGGTCATTAGGTGACCGCTTGGTCGGGTAATACGCCCGGAAGCGATTCGCAGCAAGGAAAATGTAACGCAACTGTGCATCAAATCGAAATTCAGTAACATATTCGTGCTGAAACGAGGAAACCCGCGCGGGGCGGGTGATCTCGATCTGCGGCGGTGGGGGGTGGCTAAAGCTGACCGGCCTCGGTCAGAACCTTGCGCGCCACGCGAAAGCATTCCAGCGCCTGCGGGACGCCACAATAGATGCCGACGACGTGGATGATCGCCCGGATTTCCTCCTTGCTGACGCCGTTGTTCAGGGCTCCGCGACAGTGGATCTCCCACTCGTGCATCTTGCCCAGGGCGCCGATCATCGACAGGTTCATCATCGAACGGGTCTTGGGATCGATCACCTCGTCCCCCCAACCAAAGCCCCAGCACCAGGCTGTCATGGCCTCCTGAAACGGGCGGGTGAAATCATCCGCCGCAGCCAGGTTCTTTTCCACGTATTCGTCGCCCAGCGTCGCCTTGCGCTGTGCCAGTCCTTTCAGGAACAGGTCTTCGTCAAAGATGTCGGCCATCGTCTACTCCGCTTGCATCTGTATCCACCGCCTCGCGCATCCATTGCTGCAAGCGGGCGATCGAATGTTCCGACAATACGCCGCAAGCCGGGTCCAGCACCAGCGGGCCGGGGCGATAGCCGCGCGATTTCAGGCCGCGATGCACGCTTTCAACCAGCTGGATGTCTTCTTCGACCGTGGTTTCCCGGTCCTGCACCGCCAGTTGGCGGATCACCGCGCTTTCGGACCCGCCCTCGGTGTACCATCCGCGCCAGACGGTACAGTGATCGGCATCATGCGCGCGCCAGTGATAGGTGTTCAGGACATTGCCGGGATAGCACTGGAACGAGAACATCGGCCATAGAAACCATGACCGATAGTCGCCCGCATGGGGCACCGAAAGGTCGATGGGATAGGTCATCTTGTCGAGGCTCTGACACTCGGTCGTATGGCGCAGAACGTATCCGCCGCCTGCATCGGGTTGAATGTCATAGGTTTCGGGTTTGACCACACCGGTGGCAAAGGTCGGGTGATTGGTCGGGCAGTGATAGCATTCCGAGTAGTTCTCGATACTGACCTTCCAGTTGCAGTTTTCGGGTATCTCGACCCATTCCAGCGGTTCAAGATCGTCAATGTGTGGAACGAATGCACGGATTTCCGCTCTCACCCCGGGGTACCAATCGTCCATCGGGGCGGCGTCATCGTCGAGGTTGACGAAGATGAAGCCGTTGAACAGCTCGGTCCTCACCGGGGTCAAGCAGATCGCGCTGCGGTCGAAGCCCGGAACCGACTTGATGTTGGGTCCGGCGCGCAGGTGCCCGGTGAGCTCATAGGTCCACGCGTGATAGGGGCAGACGACGACGCGGGTGTTGCCGGCCCCGGTCACCATTTCATGCGCGCGGTGCTGGCAGACGTTGTAGAAGGTGCGGATTTCGCCATCGCGCCCGCGGATGCAGAACAGGTTCTGACCTGCGATTTCAAAGGCGAAATAGTCGCCCGGTTCGCGCACCTGCGCCACATGGCCGGCAAATTGCCAGGTGCGGGCCAGAAGGCCCTGTTTCTCCTGCTCGAATATCGCCGGGTCGGTGTAATAGCGGGCTTCCAGCGAGCGGGTCAGCGGTGCGGTCATTCAGGCTCCTCCGCATATAGGCCAAGTTGGTGCCGGCGGCGGTGAAACCGCTCGACACGCTCGACGATTTCATCGCTGGACAGGGCGACCACGAAAGACAGAAGCGTCTCTAGCAGCGCAATGGTCGAAACCGATGACGGAAAGAACTGGGGCGTGTCGGCGGCGACGACAAACCCATGTTGCGCGTTCAGAATGACCGGGCTGGCGGGGCTGTCGGAAATGCCGACCACGGTCATGCCCTGTTCGCGGGCCAGCTTTACCGCCTCGACCACCTCGGTCCGGTAGGGGTGGCAGGTCATCGCGATCAGCACGTCCTGTTCGTCGGCCCAGGCCAGATCGTCCACCGGGGTCGAGCCGGGCCGGGGAATGGCGTGGAACTGCTTCATCCCGGTCGAGGCCAAATAGGTAAAGTTGCGCGCGTTCGCGTTGTTGACGCCGACGCCCAGCGTGAAAATCTGCCGGGATGTCCAGATCGCCTCGGCTGCAGCCTGCAACCGGGTGGCGTCGATCCCGGCGAAGGTTTCCTCGATATTTCGGATCGCGGCTCCGACCATGTCGGCATAGAGCCCGCCCAGTTCGCCGGATTTGCCGATCTCCTGCAGCCAGCGGGCGCGGTCCGGGAACGACACGGTGCCACGCCGGATGGCGTCGCGGAACGGCGCGCGGAAATCCTCGTACCCCTCAAACCCCACCTGCCGCGCCATGCGGACGAAGGTGTTGGGTTTCACGTTCGCGGCCTCGGCGATCTCGCGCACGGTCGAAACGCCCACATCCGCCGGATTTTCCAGCACATAGCGGGCGGCTTTCTGCGCCTCGGGCGTTAGTGCGTCCCATTCACGGGTCAGCCGGTCAAGAACGGCATTTGATACATTTGTGTCATTCATGATTGACGATGGTACAAATGTGGCCTTAGCCTGTCGAGAAGAAATGCGACTCGGTGAGAGGAAAAATCATGTCCGGGAAGGAACTGCCGTCACAGGCCCGCGTGGTGATCGTGGGCGGAGGTGTCATGGGCGTGGGTCTGGCCTATCACCTGGCGCACGAGGGCTGGACGGATGTCGTTCTGCTGGAAAAGGCCGAGCTGACCAGCGGCAGCACCTGGCATGCGGCCGGGCAGATCACCCACTCGACCAGTTCCTTTGGTCTGGGCAAATGCGTGGACTACAACATCGCGCTTTATTCCGGAGCGCTTGAGGCCGAAACCGGGCAGGCGGTGACATGGCATGGCTGCGGCTCGTTCCGGCTGGCCTATACCGAGGACGAGATGGACTGGCTGCGCCACACCCTGTCGGTGGGCCGGTCACTGGGCTTCAACATCGAGCTGGTGGGCCCCAACCGCGTGGCCGAACTGCACCCGTTCTACAACCTCGACGGGGTTCTGGGCGCGCTGCACACGCCGGATGACGGGCATGTGGACCCGACGAACGTGACCATGGCCATGGCGGCGGGGGCGCGTCAGCTCGGCGCGCGGATCATCCGCCGCTGCCGGGCCACCAACATCACCCAGGCGGCCAATGGCGAATGGGTGGTCGAGACCGAACGGGGCACGATCCGCTGCGAACACGTGGTGAATGCGGGTGGCACTTATGCCCGGCAGATGGGCGAATGGTCGGGCCTGCAACTGCCGATGACCTCGATGACCCACCACTATTTCGTGACCGAACCGGTGCCACAGTTCCAGGACCTCGATCACGAGTTGCCGGTGATCCGCGATGACCGCAAGGTCTCGGGCTATATCCGCATGGAGCAGAAGCGCGGGCTGATCGGGATCTACGAAAAGGAAAATTCGAACTCGGTCTGGCATGACCACTGCCCGTGGGACTACGAAAACTGGCTGTTCGATGCCGATTACGACCGGGTCATGCCGTGGCTCGAAGAGAGCCTGAACCGGATGCCGATTTTCGCCGATCTGGGCATCCAGCGCGAGGTTCACGGGGCGATCTCGCACCCGCCCGACGGCCATCCGCTGATCGGCCCGGCGCCGGGGGTGCGAAACTATTGGTGCTGCTGCGGCACGCAGATCGGCATCGGCTGGGGCCCGGGCCTGACGCGCGAACTGGCGCGGTGGATGGTGCATGGCGCGGCCGACATTTCGATGCGCGACTATGATCCGCGCCGGTTCGGGGCATATGCCACCAAAGACTGGCAGGTCACCAAGGCGCATGAGGATTACAAACTGCGCCACGAAATTCCGTTTCCGCATTTCAACCGTCTTGCCGGGCGGCCGATCAAGCCGTCCCCGCTGTATGACCGGCTGAAAGCCAAGGGGGCGGTGTTCGAAGAGGTCTATGGCCACGAGCGCCCCCGCTGGTTCGCAAAGGATGGCGTTGAACAGCGCGACCATTATTCTTTCCGCCGCAATGTGGTGCATGACATGGTCGCCGTTGAATGCAGGGCCGTGCGCGAGGCGGTCGGCATTATGGATATCTCGGCCTTCACCAAGGTCGAGGTCAGCGGCCCGGATGCCCGGGTCCTGCTGGACCGGTTGGTTGCCAACCGCCTGCCGCAAAAGGTGGGCGGCATCGCGCTGACCCATATGCTCAACCGCCGTGGACGGATCGAGCTGGAGACCACGGTCGTGAAACTGGCCGAAGGCCGGTACTACCTCGTCTGTGCTGCCTTCTTCGAGCAGCGCCTACTGGACCACCTGACCCAGCATCGCGCCGAAGAAAACGTCGATATCATCCTGCGATCCGACGACTGGGCCGCGCTCAGCCTCAATGGCCCCCGGGCGCGCGAGGTTCTGGCCGCCTGCACCGATGCCGACCTGAGCAATACCGGTTTCAAATGGCTGACCGCGCAGGAAATCGACGTGGCGGGTCACCGGCTCTGGGCTTTCCGCATGTCCTATGCCGGTGAATTGGGATGGGAACTGCACATGCCGCGTGACAGCGCCTTGGCCGTCTACGATGCGCTCTGGGCCGCGGGCGCGCCGCATGGAATCGCCGATTACGGGTCGTTCGCGATGAACGCGCTGCGGATGGAGAAGGCCTTCAAGGGCGCGGGTGAGTTGACCAACGAGGTCACCCTGGCCGAAGCCGACGTGCTGCGCTTTGCCCGCACGGACAAGGAATACCTGGGCAAGGACCGGACTCTGAACCCCGATCTGCGCTGGGTCTGCGCCTATCTGGAGATCGAACCGGATGGCCAGAACGATGGGCATGGCGGCGAGGCGGTCCTGCTGAACGGCAAGGTCGTGGGTTCCACCGCCTCGGTGGCCTACGGGCATACGGTCGGCAAGATCCTTGCCTTTGCCTATGTCAAACCGCAGGCCAATGTGCCGGGAACCGAAGTGCAGGTGGTGATTGCGGGCGCGCCGCGTCGCGGGCGGATCCTGGGCGCGCCCGCCTATGACCCGCAAAGCCTCCGGCCCCGCACCGATACCGCGATGGAGGCTGCGGAATGATCCCGAAAACCATGAAGGCCATGGTCCTGACCGGGCATGGCGATCTGGACAAATACGAATGGCACGAGGACTGGCCCACGCCCACACCCGGCCCGATGGAGGTGCTGATCAAGGTGGGCGCCTGCGGGTTGAACAACACGGATGTGAACACCCGCACGGGCTGGTATTCCAAGGCGGTGGACGAGGCGACCACCGGCGGCGCCTATTCCGAGGTGGATGACGACGACAGCACCTGGGGCGGCGCGCCCCTGACCTTCCCGCGTATTCAGGGCGCGGATGCGGTCGGAACGGTCGTGGCCGTGGGCGAGGGGGCCGATCCCGCGATCATCGGCCGGCGGGTGATCGTGGCGGGCTGGCTGCGCGACTGGTCCGATCCGATGAACCGCGACAAGGCCGGATATTTCGGCTCGGAATGTGACGGCGGCTTTGCTGAATACACCAAGGCCGACATCCGCGGCGTGGCGCCGGTCGACTCCGACCTGAGCGATGCCGAACTGGCGACCTTCAGCTGTTCCTATGTCACGGCCGAGGGCATGTTGGACAGGGCGCAGGTCGGCGAGGGCGACACGGTTCTGATCCCCGGCGCCTCGGGCGGTGTGGGCGGGGCGCTGATCCAGTTGTCCAAGCTGCGCGGCGCCCATGTGATCGCCATGGCCAGCGCGGCCAAGCACCCCGAGGTCGCCAAACTGGGCCCGGATCGTATTCTGCCGCGCAACCCCAGGAACCTGCGGGCCGAGTTGAAAGGCGAACGGATCACCGTCGTCGCCGACGTCGTGGGCGGAGAGATGTGGCCCAAACTGATCGACATGCTGGAGCGTGGCGGGCGCTATACCTGTTCGGGCGCGATTGCCGGTCCGATCGTGCAGTTCGACCTGCGCACCTTCTATCTGCGCGATCTGACCTTCACCGGGTCGACCGTGAACACGCCGCAGAACTTCTTTGATGTCGTGAAATACATAGAAAATGGGCAAATCAAGCCAGCTTTGGCCGCCACTTACCCGTTGACTGAGCTGCGAGAGGCCCAGCAGGCCTTCATCGACAAGCATCATACCGGCAATATCGTGGTGATCCCATGACCCTGGAAAACGTTCTCGAAGCTGCGCGGCACCTGCATCAGACCCTGCCGGCGCTGTCCGAATTCGGCACCTGGCCCACCGACCTGACCGCAACCGGTTTGCAACCGCGAGCGATCCCCGCCACGGCACTGGTGCAGGCGCTGGATCAACCCGGATCACCCCGGACAACGGGGTTGGTTCAGGCGATCCGGTCGGCGGCGCATCTTGCCCACTGGAAACGCACCTATACCGAGGCAGAGGTCGGTGCCGATTTCCGCAATCGGTACGGGTATTTCGAGCTGTTCGGGCCAACCGGTCATTTCCATTCGACCCAGCTGCGGGGCTATGTCGCCTATTGGGGCGCCGGGCTGGACTATGACTGGCACAGCCATCAGGCCGAGGAGCTTTACCTGACGCTGGCGGGTGGCGCGGTCTTCAAGGTTGAAGGAGATCGGGCCTTTGTTGGCGCTGAGGGCACGCGGTTGCACGCCAGTTGGCAAAGCCATGCCATGTCCACGGGGGATCAGCCGATCCTGACATTCGTACTGTGGCGGGGCGAGGGATTGAACGACCTGCCCAGGATGGACGCCGCATGAAGATCACCCGCATCTCGGTCTTTCACGTCGATCTGCCGCTTGAACATCCCTATTGGCTGTCCGGCGGACGTCTGAAATTCGAGGTGCTGGATGCCACTTTCGTCAAGATCGAAACCGATGCCGGGCTGACCGGCTGGGGCGAGGGCACGCCATGGGGCCACACCTATGTGCCCGCGCACGGGCCGGGCATCCGGGCGGGGATCGAGACCATGGCGCCCTTCGTACTGGGGCTGGACCCGCGCCGGGTTCTGGAGGTCGTGCGGGCGATGGACCACGCGCTGCCCGGGCACCTTTACGCCAAATCGCCGATTGACATGGCCTGCTGGGACATCGCCGGGCAGGCGACCGGGCTGCCGATTGCCGATCTGATGGGTGGCGGGTCACGCAGCCCTGCGCCGATCGCGTCCTCGGTCGGGGCCAAGACCGTCGAGGAAACCCGCGCGGTGATGGATCGCTATCGCGGCCGCGGCTATTGGGTGCATTCGGTCAAAGTGGGCGGCGACGTGGATCGCGACATAGAACGCATACGCGATGTCGAGGCGCATCGCCCGGCGGGTGAGCGCATCCTCTATGACGTCAACCGCGCCTGGACGCGGCAGCAGGCGCTGCGGGTGATGAAGGCCACCGAGGATCTGGGCGTGATGTTCGAACAACCGGGCGAGACGCTGGACGACATCGCCGCCATCCGGGCCCTGCATTCCGCGCCGGTCAGCGTGGATGAAAGCCTGGTCACCCTGCAGGACGCCGCGCGCATTGCCCGCGACGGGCTGGCCGAGGTCTTCGGGATCAAGCTCAACCGTGTCGGCGGCCTGACCAAGGCTGCTCGGATGCGGGACATCGCGCTGGCGCATGGCATCGACATGTATGTAATGGCCACCGGCGGCTCGGTTCTGGCCGACACCGAGGCGCTGCATCTGGCCGCCACCATCCCCGACCACAACCGTCTGGGCGTCTGGGCCTGTCAGGACATGCTAACGCTGGACGTTGCGGGCGGGCGCGGCCCGCGCAACCGTCAGGGTCATCTGGAACTGCCCGAGGCCCCCGGCCTTGGCCTGGCCCCGGATGAAGATGCACTGGGCGATCCCAAGGCCGTGTACCAATGACTCGCATCACCCGCATTTCGCTCTGGCATGTGCCGCTGACCAGCCACCAGGCCTATTACATGGCTGACGGCAAGGCCTGCGACACGGTTGAAACGGTGGTTCTGGCGCTGGACACCGATGACGATCTGACCGGCTGGGGCGAGGTCTGCCCGATTCCGCATTACCTGCCCGCCTATGCGCGCGGCGTGGCCCCGGCGGTTCAGGACATGGCCGAGGTTCTGCTGGGCGCCGACCCGATCGGACCCGAGGCGTTGATGGCGCGGCTGGACCGGCACCTGCCGGGGCATGTCTATGCCAAATCGGCGATTGACATCGCGCTGTGGGATCTGACGGGGCAGGTGGCAGGGCTGCCGCTGCACGCGCTGCTGGGCGGTCGGCGGGCGCAGACGATGCCGCTCTATCACTCGATCACCTGTATCGCCCCGGCCGAGATGGCCCGCATCGCCCGCGAGGCGCAGGCGCAGGGCATCACCCAGTTCCAGGTCAAGCTGGGCGCGGATGCCGATTGGCAGGCCGATGTCGAACGCCTGCGTCTGGTGCGCGAGGCGGTGGGCGACGGGCCGCTGGTCTATGGCGATTGGAACTGCGGCGCCACGTCTCTGGACGCCAGCCGGGTGGGGCGGGCGGTTGCGGATCTGGATGTGATGCTGGAACAACCCTGTGCCACGATTGAAGATTGCGCCCGCGTGCGCGCTGCCACCGGTCTGCCAATGAAGCTGGACGAATGCGCACACGACACCGCTAGCCTGCTGGCCGCGCATGCGCTGGGCTGCATGGATGCGGTCGCGGTAAAGCTGTCGAAATTCGGCGGGCTGTCGGCTGCGCGCCGGGCGCGTGATCTGTGCCTGCATCTGGGCGCGAAGATGTGCGTCGAAGACACCTGGGGGTCTGACATCACCACAGCCGCCCTGCTGCATCTGGGCGCGGCCACCGAACCCGCGCGCTTGATGAACGTGTGCGACCTGTCGGGCTATGTCGCGCCGCGGCTGGCGCCGGATGGCCCGGCCCGCAAGGGCGGTCGGATCGCGCCGCCCGACGGGATCGGCCTCGGTGTCTCGCCAGACCGCGAATACCTGGGCGCGCCGGACGTGATACTGGATTAGGGAGGCGACCATGCCGCGACATCTCAGCCAATCCGACTGGGGCCAGCGCGCCCGCGCGGTGCTGCCCGGCGGCGGCTTTGGCAATTTCGACCCGTCGGTCTTCATCCGCGAGGGCCGGGGCAGCCGCGTCTGGGACGAAGACGGGAAGGAATATGTCGACCTGCTGATCGGCTCGGGGCCGATGCTGCTGGGCCACGGCCACCCCGAGATCTTGGAGGCCGTCGCCGAACAGATGCCCAAGGGCATGACGTTCTTCGCCAACAACGCGCGCGCGGTCGAACTGGCCGAAGAAATCTGCGCTGCCGTGCCCTGCGCTGATCAGATCCGCTATGTCTCGTCCGGCGGTGAGGCTGACATGTACGCGATCCGGCTGGCCCGCGCCTTTACTGGCCGCGACAAGATCGTGAAGTTCGAAGGCGGCTATCACGGCATGAGCGCCGAAGCACAGATGAGCCTGGCCCCGTCACGAACGGTGAATTTCCCGCAGGCGGTTCCCGACAGCGCGGGCATACCGGCCAGCGTTCAGGCCGATATGCTGATCGCGCCGTTCAACGACCCGGATTACATCCGCTCGCTGCTGGCCGAGCACGGCAACCAGGTCGCGGGCATCATCGTCGAGCCGCTGCAACGCATCATCCCGCCCGAACCCGGCTTCTTGCAGCTACTGCGAGACGAGGCCGACAAGTACGGCATCGTGCTGATCTTTGACGAGGTGGTGACCGGGTTTCGTTTCGCCTATGGCGGCGCGCAGGAGCTGTATGGCGTGACCCCCGACATCGCCACGCTGGGCAAGATCATCGGCGGCGGCTTTCCCCTGGCCGCGATCGCCGGGCGGGCCGAGATCATGGCCCATTTCGACAAACCCGCCGTTGGGCCTGAGAAATGGCTGATGCAGCTGGGGACTCTGTCAGGCAATCCGGTGGCAGCGGTGGCCGGGCTCAAGACGATGGAGGTGTTGCGCCGTCCCGGTCAGTACGACCGGCTGCGCGCCAATGGTCAGCGTCTGATGGATATGGCCTCGTCCGCGCTGACCAAGCAGGGGGTCGCCCATCGTATTATTGGCGATTCGACCCTGTTCGAGATCGTGTTCACGGACGGAAAAGTGCGGGATTACAGGGATGTAGTCCGCGCGGATACGGCCAAGGCCACCCGGTTCAATGCGGTTCTAATGCAGAACGGGATGTTCAAGTCACCGGGCAAGACCTATCCGTCCCTGGCGCTGACCGAAGCGGACTTTGACCTGTGCAAAGCCGCCTATGCCAAGGCCGCGCAGGCCGTGGTCGAGATGCAGGATGCGGGCGTGTCTTAGTAGACGCCCGCCATCACCAAACGCACGATGTCTTCGCGCTTCATGCCACGCGCGGCCAGTTCTTCGTCGGTCAGCGCGTGCAGTTGCTTGATCTTGACGACTTTGGCGTTGGCCTCGCCCATGCGGATCAGCGCCTCGTAGATGCCGTAGAACACATCGGCCACTGTCGACAGCAGGTTGAAGACCGCCGGGCGGCGCGTCGTATGTGCCATGAGCAGAACTCCTCTGGTCTGAAGTTGACCCCGCGTAGTTAGACCCGATGCTGCGGTGCAGCTAGGGTTCTGCCCGAATACCCGCCGTGCGTCTGATGCAAATCTGCGGGCAGAATGCAGGATTTCAGGCTTTGAACCGGTCATCCACCGGCACCTGCAAGGCTGTGGCCAGAGCGTTGGTCTGGCTAGCCATCGCGATCACCGCCAGCAGCTCGGCCTGCATTTGGTCGGTCATGCCCTTGGCGCGGGCCGCGGCCGAATGGGAGTGCACGCAGTATTCGCAATTGTTGGCGATCGAAACCGCCACATACAGCATTTCCTTCATCAACGGGTCCAGCGCGCCGGGGGCCATGACGGTCTTGAGCCGCTCCCACGTCGCTTTCAGCAACACCGGGTCATGGGCCAGAGCGCGCCAGAAATTGTTGATGTAATCAGTGTTGCGGGTGGCGCGGATGTCATCGAAGACGGCCAGCGCCTCGGCGCTGACCTCTTCGTCCGTCAACAGGCGAACCGTTGCCATGCTCAGACCATCGCGAAGATGCGCGCCGGGCCGCCCGACCCGCCACGATGGGCCGGCGCGCCGACCACCAGCGTTGCTCCGCTGGCGGGCACCTTGTCGAGATTGGCCAGGTTCTCGATGCCGTAGCGGTTGGTGGGCAACCACGCGTAATGCGTCACGAAATCGGCCGATGGCCCGTGGTCCAGCGACAGTGTGTCAACGGCCAGCGCAACGGCGCCGGTTCCTTCGATCAACATCTGCGCCGCTTCGACGTGGAAGCCAGGGAAATGCATCTTGCCTTCGCCGTCGGCGTTGCGGAACTCGGGCGTGGCGGTTTTGGCGGCCCATCCCGAATGCATGGCGACGCAGGCGCCATCGGGGATGTCGCCATTTGCAGCGATCCACGCTTTCAGATCGTCGGGGGTCACCTGCGCATCCGGGTCCTCGGCCGCGCGGGCGGCAATGTCCACCACGCACAGAGGGCAGACGAGGTTCGCGACCGGGATTTCGTCCACCGACTGCCCATCCGCCGAGAAATGCAGTGGGGCATCGACATGCGTGCCGGTGTGTTCGTTGACGGTCAGGTTGAACAGGTTGAAGCCATGTTCCTTGAAATTGAAGGCTTGGGTCGCCTCGATCCCCGGTTGGCCGAAATAAGTGGGGAAATCGGCATCGTAGACATGGGTCATGTCCAGCACCTCGCCATGACCCGCGGCCAGTGCAGGGGGTGCTGCCACCGTTCCGAGCGCCGTGCCTGCCGCCATCGCCGCGCCAGCCTTGAAAAAGGAACGGCGGGACAGCATCCGGTCTTTCACCGCGTTCATTACGCAAACGTCACACATTTCAAAACTCCCTGTTCTGCAATCTGTTTTCGTTCCCGGCCGAATTCATTGGCCGGGTGGGCAAAGCCTAGCACGGTTTTCCGCGATCCGGTTCACAAGTTGTTTTGACCCCGCTCGCCGACAACAAATGCGGCCCGGAGGCGTAGTCGGGTATAAGGGGTTGAACCCGCGCGCGGACGGGTTCAATCTGTTGCGGAATATTGTTCCGCAATGCGGAACAAGCTCTGGTTGGCAAGAGGAGACCAAGTCTGATGTCCGAGGCGGTGGAATACGAACGGATTGGCGATATCGCGGTGCTGGCGGCGAACAACCCGCCGGTCAATGCGCTGGGCGTGGACGTGCGCCGGGGCCTGCTGGCCGGAATTGAACGGGCCGAGGCCGAGGGCGCAAAGGCGGTGTTGATCTACGGCAAGGGGCGGACCTATTTCGCAGGGGCCGATATCCGCGAGTTCGGCAAACCCCCGCGAGAGCCCTGGCTGCCGGGCCTGTGCGACCGGATCGAAGCCTCGCCCCTGCTGGTGGTTTCGGCGCTGCACGGCACGGCGCTCGGTGGCGGGCTCGAGGTTGCGTTGTCCAGCCACTACCGCATCGCGCTCCCCTCAGCCAAGGTCGGCCTGCCCGAGGTCAATCTGGGCATCCTGCCCGGTGCCGGCGGTACTCAGCGTCTGCCGCGCGTGGCCGGGGTCGAGGCCGCGCTGGATATGATCACAACCGGCCGCCATGTCCAGGCCGACGAGGCGCTGAAGCTGGGCGTGATCGACAAGGTGCAGGATGGCGACCCGCGCGAGATCGGGCTGGCCTATGCGCAGGAGCTGCTTGACTCGAGCGCGCCCCGTCGCGCAGTCGGAGAGATGCCTGCGCCGGACTCTGTCGATTTCGATGAGGTCTACGAGGCCGTTCTGAAGAAGGGCCGGGGCCAGCTGTCCCCAGCTGTCGCCGTGCGTGCCGTGCAAGCCGCCTGCGAGGCGGCCAGCTTTGCCGAGGGCATGGCGCGCGAGCGGGAACTGTTCATGCAGTTGATGGAGTCGGATCAGCGCAAGGGCCTGATCCACGCCTTCTTCGCCGAACGCGCCGTGGGCAAACTGCCCGAACTGAAGGGTGTCGAGCCGCGTCCGGTGCATCAGATCGGGGTCATCGGCGGCGGCACGATGGGCGCGGGGATCGCCACCGCCGCCCTGCTGGCGGGTCTGCCCGTGACCTTGCTGGAGATGACGCAGGAGGCCGCCCATGCCGCCAAGGACCGGATCGCCGGAAACCTGTCAGGTGCTCTGAAGCGCGGCAAGATCAGCCAACAACAGCATGACGCGATCCTGTCGGACCAGTTGCAGCTTGCCACCGGCTATGATGCGCTGAGCGCCGTCGATTTGGTGATCGAGGCCGTGTTCGAGGATATGGACGTCAAGAAACAGGTCTTTGCCCAGCTGGATGCGGTCTGCAAACCGGGGGCGGTTCTGGCGACCAACACCTCGTATCTGGACGTCAACGAAATTGCAGCCGCCACTACGCGCCCGCATGACGTGATCGGGCTGCATTTCTTCTCGCCTGCCCATGTGATGAAGCTGCTCGAGATCGTTGTGGCCGACAAGACCGCGCCCGAGGTGGTCGCCACCGGCTTTGCGCTGGGGCATCGGCTGAAAAAGGTCTCGGTGCGGGCGGGGGTGTGCGACGGGTTCATCGGCAACCGCATCCTCAGCACCTATCGCACCTGCGCCGACCACATGGTCCTGGACGGGGCAAGCCCGTTCCAGATCGACAAGGCGCTGACCGATTTCGGCTTTGCCATGGGGCCGTTCGCAGTGTCCGATCTGGCCGGGCTGGATATCGGCTGGGCGGTGCGCAAACGCAAACGCGCCGAGGGGCTGGACCCGCGTGCCCGCGACAGCAGCTATGCCGACAAACTGTGTGAGGCCGGGCATTTCGGACAGAAGACCGGTAAGGGCTTCTATGTCTATGAAAAGGGCAAGCGCGGGGGCTCGCCCAACCCCGAGGTTCTGGACCTGATCGCGGCCGACCGCGCGGCGCAGGGCATCAACCCGCGCAAATTCACGGATGACGAGATCGTGCGGCGATATATGGTGGCGATGGTCAATGAGGCCGCCAAGGTGGTGGGCGAGGGCATCGCGCGCCGCCCCTTGGACGTGGATGTGGTGCTGCTCTATGGCTATGGGTTCCCGCGTTATCGCGGCGGGCCGCTGAAATGGGCGGATCTGCAGGGTCTGCCGGGTATTCTGGAGGATATCCGCGCCTGGTCGGCCGAGGACGACTATTTCTGGCAGCCCGCGCCACTGCTGGAAAAACTGGTGGCCGAGGGCCGCAGCTTTGATGATCTGAACAAGGGCGCCGAGTGATGAAACAAGCCGTAATCGTATCCGCCGCGCGCACCGGGCTGGCCAAGTCGTTCCGGGGCTCGTTCAACATGACCCACGGCGCCACGATGGGCGGCCACGCGGTTCAGGCCGCGGTCGAACGGTCGGGGCTGGATGGCGCCGAGATCGAGGATTGCATCATCGGCTGTGGTTTCCCCGAAGGCGAGACCGGTGGCAACATCGCCCGCCAGATCGCCATCCGGGCCGGTCTGCCGGTCAGCGTTTCGGGAATGACGGTGAACCGGTTCTGCTCGTCGGGGCTGCAGACCGTGGCGCTGGCGGCGCAGGCCATCACCGAGGGCGGCGCGGGCCCCATCGTGGCCGGTGGGGTCGAGAGCATCTCGCTGGTCCAGCCGAAAACCCGCCCAGTGCCTGAGGCGTGGATTCAGGAGCACAAGCCCGCAATCTACATGACGATGATCGAGACCGCCGACATCGTGGCCGAGCGCTATGGTATCAGCCGCGAAGAACAGGACGCCTATGGCCTGCGGTCGCAGCAGCGCATCGCGGCGGCGCAGGCGGCCGGCAAATTCGATGAGGAAATCGTGTCGATGCAGACGATTATGGCGGTCAAGGACAAAGAGACCGGCGAGATCTCGCACCGGAAGGTCACCGTGGACCGGGATGAATGCAACCGGCCGAACACGACGCTGGAGGGTCTGGCCGGTCTGGAGCCTGTGCGTGGCCCCGGAAACTACATCACTGCGGGCAATGCCAGCCAGCTGTCGGACGGCGCAGCCGCCGTTGTCGTGATGGACAGCGCCGAGGCAGAGCGCCGGGGTCTGGAGCCCATGGGCGCGTTCAAGGGGTTCTGCGTGGCGGGGTGTGAGCCCGACGAGATGGGTATCGGCCCGGTCTTTGCTGTGCCGCGCCTGCTGGAACGGCATGGTCTGAGCGTTGATGACATCGACCTGTGGGAGCTGAACGAGGCCTTCGCCTCGCAGGCGCTGTACTGCCGCAACCGTCTGGGGATCGATGACGAGAAATGCAACGTGAACGGCGGCTCGATCGCCATCGGGCATCCATTCGGCATGACCGGCGCGCGGATGGTCGGCCATCTGCTGCGCGAAGGGCGGCGGCGCGGGGCAAAGCTGGGTGTCGTGACCATGTGCATCGGCGGCGGTATGGGCGCGGCCGGTCTGTTCGAGATCTATTGAAGAAAAGGGGCGCCGGGCCAGCCCATCGAGGGCCGGCCCGGCGCAGCCCGGCCCATAGGGCCGAGCAGGCAAGGTTCCGATCGCGTCGAGGAGGAGGGCGGCTGTGGACTTGAATTATACGGACGAGGAGAAGGCCTTTCGCGACGAGGTTCGCGCCTTTTTGGCCGAGAAACTGCCCAAGGAGATCTCGGACAAGATCCGGGCTGGCCGGAACATTGGCAAGGAAGGGTATGAGTGGTGGCATGCCACTCTGAACGAGCGCGGCTGGTTGAATTTCAACTGGCCGAAGGAGTTTGGCGGCGCCGAGTGGAACGCGGTTCAGCGCCATATCTTCGAGGAGGAATGCGCCGCCGCCTATGCGCCGCGCATCGTGCCGTTTGGCCTGTCGATGCTGGGCCCGGTGCTGCAGAAATTCGGGTCGAAGGCGCAGCAGGATTATTTTCTGCCGCGCATCCTGAATGGTGAACACTGGTGGTGCCAAGGCTATTCCGAGCCAGGCGCCGGGTCGGACCTGGCCTCGCTGAAGACCCGGGCGGTGCGCGATGGCGACCACTATGTCGTCACTGGCCAGAAGACCTGGACCACGTTAGCGCAATACGCCAACTGGATCTTCTGCCTGGTGCGCACCGACCCCGATGCCAAGGCGCAGGAGGGGATCTCGTTCCTGCTGATCGACATGAATACGCCGGGGATCGAAGTGCGCCCCATCGTCCTGCTGGACGGAACGCCCGAGGTGAACGAGGTGTTCTTTGACGATGTGCGCGTCCCGGTCGAAAATCTGGTGGGCGAGGAGAACAAGGGCTGGACCTATGCCAAGTATCTGCTGACGCATGAACGCACCAACATCGCCGGGGTTGGCTTCAGCCAGGCGGGGCTGGACATGGTCAAGCGGATTGCCCGGATCGAAACCGCGAATGGCCGCCCCCTGATCGAGAACCCGCATTTCGCCGCCCGGCTGGCACGGGTCGAGATCGACCTGATGGCCATGGCCACCACCAACATGCGCATCATCAGCCAGGCTTCGGCCGGACAGGCACCGGGGGTGGAAAGCTCGATGCTGAAGGTCAAGGGTACAATCATCCGGCAAGAGATCAACGACCTGGCCCGCCGCGCGGTGGGGCCTTATGCGATGCCTTTCGCCTCCGAGGCGGTGGCAGGCGACAACGACCCGATCGGGCCGGACTATGCCGCGCCGGTCGCCGCCCAGTATTTCAACAACCGGAAACTGTCGATCTTCGGCGGGTCGAACGAGATCCAGCGCGGTATCATCGCCAAGGTCAAGATGGGGGGCTGAGATGGATTTCAACCTGACCGAAGAACGGCAGATGCTGCAGGACACTCTGCGGCGCTATTTGGCCGACCGCTACACTACTCCGGTGCGTAACGACATTCTGGACAGCGCGGCGGGGTTCAGCGCCGACATCTGGCGCGAACTGGCCGATCTGGGCGTTCTGGGCGCGCTGTTCGACGAAGCGGATGGCGGGTTCGGCGGGGCGGGCTTTGACATCGCCACCGTGTTCGAGGAACTGGGCCGGGCCGGGGTGGTCGAGCCGGTTCTGGACAGCTGCATTCTGGGCGGTCGGCTGATCGCGCAGGCGGGCACCCCCGATCAGCGAGTGTTGCTGGATCAGGTGATCTCGGGCGCGCTGCATCTGGCGCTGGCGCATGGTGAGCCTGCCAGCCGGTATGACCTGAGCCGGGTCGAGACCACCGTGCGGACCGACGGCACGGATCTGATCCTGAACGGGCGCAAGGCCGTGGTCGTGAATGCCGAGGCCGCCGGGCAGCTGATCGTATCCGCGCGCGAAACGGGCGGGCCGTTCGATCTGGATGGCATTTCGCTGTTTTTGGTGCCTGCTGGCACACCGGGTCTGGGCTTGCGCGGGTATCCGATGCTGGCCGGAGGCCGCGCGGCCGAGGTCACTCTGGACGATGTGCGCCTGCCGGAAGCCGCGCGTCTGGGTGCCGCGAGGCAGGGGTTCGAACCGCTGATGAAAGTTGTGGCCGCAGCCAATGTCGCGCTGGTCGCCGAGGTTCTGGGCGCGGTGGAACGCGCGGTGGAACTGACGCGGCAATACCTGATGACGCGCAAGCAGTTCGGCCGCCCGATCGGGACCTTTCAGGCCCTGCAGCACCGGTTCGCGGATATGCTGATCGAGCTGGAGCAGGCGCGCTCGGCGGTGATCAACGCGGCCGGTCAGCTTGAAGCCCCCGATCGCGACCGGCAGATCGCCGCGGCCCGCAACCTCGTGTCGCGGGTGGGCCGGCTGGTGGCCGAGGAAACGATCCAGATGCATGGCGGCATCGCCATGACGCAGGAATACGAACTGGCGCATATTGCCAAGCGGATCGTCATGTCGGATCACAGGTTCGGCGACGCGGATTATCACTTGGAGAGGTTCATTGCACTCGGCGCGGCCTGAAGACGACCCAAGGGTCCGGCGATCGGGCTGTCAGAACGCGATCGGGTTCGAGGTGGATCTGTCCGACCCCGACGGCCGTGCCCGGTGTCATTTGACCATCCGGGCGGATCACTTGAACAGCCAGGGCATCCTGCATGGCGGCATCATCGCCATGCTGCTGGACGTGGCTTGCGGTAACACCGCCTCGGCCTGGTTCGACCGGGACGAACATCCGCTGGTTCTGACCCTGTCGCTGAACACAAGCTATGTGGCGGCGGTGCGTCAGGGGCGCGTGACGGCCACGGGGCGCGCAACGGGTGGCGGGCGCACGCTGGCCTATGTGACCGGAGAGTTGCACAGCGACGACGGAACCCTGATCGCAACGGCGGCGGGAGTGTTCAAGCGCACCATGAAACGCTGAGCGCAAAACCGGTTCCGGCGCAGGGGAGGGCGAAGGAGCATGAACAAATGGCATGACTATCCGGATGCCCAGATCCGGACCCGCCCGCGGGCCCGCGCCTTTGCCGACGGGTTCGGCGCCGATTGGAGCTTTGCTGACCTCGACTGCGCGATTTCCGAGCTGTCAGACATCCTGCTGGCCTCGGGGGTGCGCCCGTGCGATCGGGTCATGCTGGTGCTCGAGAATTGCTGTGCGGCGGTGGCCGCGTTGTTTGCCTGTTCCCGAATCGGCGCCTGCGTGGTGCCGGTGAACGCCCGTCAGACCGCGGCTGAGTTGGCATGCATTGTGGATCACGTCACTCCGTCAGTGATCCTGTTCACATCGGCGGCGTCTTCGGAGGCGCGACGCCATGCGCACAGGGCCGGGGCCCAGCCTGTTTCCGGGGCCTTCGGGCAGTTGCACCTGGCCGCGCCGTACCCGAGCGCGCCCGACCCCGATCTGGCGGATGTCGCGGCGATGCTGTTCACCACCGGCACGACCGGAACGCCCAAGGGCGTGATGCTGACCCATGAAAACCTGCGGTTCGGCGGGCTGACATCGGCAAATTTTCGAGGACTGACGCAGGATGACGTGGTCTATGGGGTACTGCCGATTTCGCACATCTTCGGGCTGGCCTCGATCGTCACCGGATCGGCGCTGGCCGGGGCCTTCGTCCAACTGGATGCCCGGTTCGCGGCGGACCGCGCCTTTGCCGCGTTGAACGCGGGCGTCACGGTGTTTTCGGGTGTGCCGCAGATGCATGCCCTGCTGATGCAATATGCCCAGGAACAGGGGTTGGAGCGGTTGCCGTCGGACGCCCTGCGCTATACCTCGTCCGGGGCCGCCCCGCTGGACCCGGCGTGGAAACGCAAGGCCGAGGCCTTCTATGGCGTCGCGCTGCAGAATGGCTATGGCATGACCGAAAGCACGGCGGGGATCTGCGCCTCGCACAACCGGATCGGGGATCCAGATATCTCGGTCGGCCCGCCTTTGCCGGGGGTCGAACTGCGCATTGACGAAACCATACCAGGCGGCGGAGATGGCGTGGGCGAGATCCTGACGCGCGGCCCCCATGTGATGAAGGGGTACTATCGCAACGGCGAGGAAACGGGCCGGGTGCTTGCCCAGGGGTGGCTGCGCACGGGCGACCTCGGCCGTCTCGACGCGCAGGGAAATCTACACGTCGTTGGCCGCGCCAAGGAACTGATCATTCACGGCGGCTTCAACGTCTATCCGCCTGAGGTCGAGGCCGCGCTGAACGACCACCCGCTGGTGATCCAGTCTGCGGTGATCGGGCATCGGGTGGGCGGCGACGAACAGGTGCTGGCCTTTGTTCAAGTGCCTGAAATCGGCGCTGTGTCCGAGGCAGAGTTGGCGGAGTTCGTGGCCGCACGTCTTGCGGGCTACAAACGGCCCAGCCGGATCGTGCTGGCCACGTCACTGCCCGCCGCGCCCACGGGCAAGATCCTCAAGCACAAGCTGCTGACGCATTTCGCGGATCAACTGGCCTAGGGGCAGGGCCGGGAAAACGCTTTCGCGCCCGCGCGACATCTGCTGCGCCGGGCCCAACAGGAGGAGGCGTTTTGTCAAAAAAACGTCGACGATTGGCGGGGGCCGCCGTCAGACCGCGTGGTCTTCGGCTGCGGCGCGAATGGCGCGGATGTTCTGGCCATAAACGTCCGGGTTCGCAACCGACCCGCCCTTGAAGACCGCTGAACCGGCAACAAGAACGTCGGCACCGGCCGCTGCGACCAGCGGGGCGGTCGATGGGTCGACGCCCCCGTCGATTTCGATATGCACCGGGCGGTCGCCGATCATCTCGCGCAGGCGGCGCACCTTCGCGGTCATGTCGATGAATTTCTGCCCGCCAAAGCCGGGGTTCACCGTCATCACGCAGACCAGATCGGCCAGATCCAGCAGATGCTCGACTGCTTCGGCCGGAGTGCCCGGGTTAAGCGCCACGCCTGCCTTCATCCCGGCCGCTCGGATCGCTTGCAGTGTGCGGTGCGTATGTGGGCCGGCTTCGACATGGGCTGTCAGAAAATCCGCGCCGGCATCGGCATAGGCCTGGATGTAGGGGTCGACCGGCGTGATCATCAGATGCACGTCCATCACCGTCTTGACATGCGGCCGGAACGCTTTGACCGCCGGCGGGCCGAAGGTGAGATTTGGCACGAAATGCCCGTCCATCACGTCAACATGGACCCAGTCAGCGCCTTGGGCCTCGATGGCTTGGATCTCCTGTCCGAAATTGGCGAAATCGGCGGATAGGATCGACGGTGCGATCTTGATCTTGCGGTCAAAGCTCATGGCGGCCTCATGTGACAGATCTGACGTTTCAGGTGTTGGGCCCGCGTATAGACGGGACGAGCGGCATTGCCCAGCCCCACCGTACCGCGTCAATGTCGCGCCTTTGCAAAAGTTTTACCAGACCGACACACAGACGTTGAACAGGGTCAGTAGCTGACCACCATCAACAACTGGGGGTGGCCCGTGCTGCGCATCGAAAACCTGACCAAGCGCTTCGGCGACATTACCGCCGTCGACACCGCAACGCTGGACGTCGACAAGCCATGCATGATCGGGATCATCGGGCGGTCGGGTGCCGGCAAGTCCACCCTGCTCCGCATGATCAACCGCCTGACCGATGCCAGCGCCGGGCAGATCCTGTTTCACGGGCGCGACGTGACCACCCTGAAGGGGCGCGACAAACGCGCCTGGCAGGCGGATTGCGCGATGATCTTCCAGCAATTCAACCTTGTGCCCCGCATGGACGTGGTTTCGAACGTGTTGCATGGAACGCTGAACCGGCACTCGACGCTGGCGACCCTGTTCAACCTGTTCCCGACCGCGGACATCCACCGCGCCATCGACATTCTGGACCGTCTGGGCATCGCCGAACATGCCCCCAAAAGAGCCGAGGCGCTGTCGGGCGGGCAGCAGCAACGCGTCGCCATCGCGCGGGCGCTGATGCAGGACCCCAAGATCATCCTGGCCGATGAGCCCATCGCCTCGCTGGACCCGATGAATGCGCAGGTCGTGATGCAGGCCCTGCGCCGCATCCACGAAGAGGATGGCCGCACCGTGATCGCCAATCTGCACACGCTGGACACCGCGCGCCGCTATTGCGACCGCGTGGTAGGCATGCGCGACGGACGCATCGTGTTCGACGGCCTGCCCGAGCAGCTGACCACCGGCGTCGCCCGCGAGATCTACGGAGCTGATGCCAGCTTCTCCGAGGCCGCGACCTCGACCGAGATCGAAACGCTGGATGCCACCCGGAAGGCTCTGATGGAAGCCGAGGCCACGATCTGAGCCCCAACTACCTCATTCATCGCCCGGCCCGATGAACGGGGTGGGCCAATCAACCCGGAGAGAGACAGATGAAGAAACTTGTTGCCGCCCTGGTCGCGACCACTGCCCTGAGCGCGCCTGCCATGGCCGAGGAGATCGGGGAATTCCGTATCGGCATCCTGGGCGGAGAAAACGCACAGGACCGGCTGAACAACAACGAATGTCTGCGTGAGTACACCGAGGACGCTCTGGGCGTCGAAACCAAGCTTTTCGCCCCGGCGGACTACAACGGCGTGATCCAGGGACTGCTGGGCGGCACGATCGATATGGCCTGGCTGGGGGCCTCGGCCTATGCCAAGACCTATCTGAGCGACCCCGAGGCGGTCGAGCCGGTTTTGGTCAAGGTCAACACCGACGGCGGGTTCGGGTATCATTCCATCGGTTTCGCCCGCAAGGACAGCGGCATCGCGTCGCTGGCCGACATGAAGGGCAAGGTTTTCGGCTTCGGCGATCCCAACTCGACCTCGGGCTACCTGATCCCGTCGATCGAGATCCCTCAGGCCATCGGCGCCACGATGGAGGCGGGTGACTATTTCGGCCAAGTCAAGTTCACCGGTGGGCACGAACAGACCATCGTGGCCGTCAGCAATGGCGACGTGGATGCCGGCGTGACCTGGGCCGACGGTCTGGGTGAATGGGAAGACGGATACAACTCGGGTGCCCTGCGCAAGGCGGTCGATGCCGGTCTGGTGGACATGAACGATCTGGTCGAGATTTGGCGGTCCAAGCCCATCCCCGAAGGCCCGGTCGTGCTGCGCAAGGCGCTGCCGGCCGAGATCAAGGCGAAGATGACGGCGCTGATGGCCGGATTGGCCGAAAAGGACCGTGACTGTTTCTATGGCGTGGCGGCGGGAGAAGCCAAAGGGTTCGAACCGATCACCCATGCGGCCTATGAAAGCATCATCGAGGCCCGCAAGCTGAAGTCGAACTGACGCCAAGCCTTGCCGCCCCGGGGTCCGGCCTGAGGCCGGGCCTCGCCGTCCATCCGGGAGAATTCCATGACAGATCTGACCGGCAGCGCCCGAAGCGTAGACGATGTCCGCGACGACTATGTCGCGATGACCCGCCGAAAGCGGGTCTATGGCGGAATTCTTCTGATCCTGTTCGTGGCCTTGATGGCTGCGGGGTTCCGCACCGCCGACAGGCGCAATGCCGGCAGTTTCACCGACGGCCTGCACCGCGTTCTGGACTATCCGGCCGAGGTGCTGTCCGAGGCGTGGGACAAGATTGCGGACATGCCCGCGAACCTTGTCGCGTATTTTCCGGCCCTGGTCGAAACGTTGAACATCGCGGCAGCGGCCACACTGGTCGGCACGCTGGCAGGAGCATTTCTGGCGCTGGTCTCGACACGGGGGCTGGCGCCCTGGCCTCGGCTGATCCCCCTGTTTCGCCGCCTCGCCGATGTCTGCAGGGCCGTCCCCGAGATCGTGATCGCGCTGGTTCTGATCTTCGTGCTGGGTGGCGGTCCGGTTCCGGCCATGATCGCAATCGCCATCCATACCGCCGGTGCGCTGGGCAAGTTGTTTTCGGAGGTCAACGAAAACGCGTCGCTGAAACCGGTCGAGGGGTTGCAGTCGGTCGGTGCCACCTGGACGCAGCGGATGGTTCTGGGCGTGATCCCACAAGTCGGCCCGAACTATGTCAGCTATGCCCTGCTGCGGTTCGAGATCAACATCCGCGCCTCGGCCATCCTGGGGTTCGTCGGCGCGGGGGGCCTTGGTTATGAGCTGCGCAACGCGATGTCGTGGGGGCAGGGACGGTATGACGACGCGGCGGCGATCTTTCTTCTGCTGTTCGTCACGATCGTGATCGTCGACCAGGTTTCGGGGTCGGTGCGAACCCACCTGACCGAGGGCGCGCAGAAAGGAACCGCCGCATGACGACTTTTGCCACCGATCTGCCCCGCGAGGCGCTGAAGGCCCGGGCCGACCGCCTGTTCGCGCGCAAACGCCTGACCAGTCTCGCGCTGCCCGGTCTGGTTCTGGTCTACCTGATCTATGTGTTCTTTGCCTTCGACATGCCCGGTCTTGCCGGACGGGCGAACTGGGAAAACGGCCGGATTCTGATTTCTGACAGCTTCAGCTACAAGACCCATGTGACCCGCGACAACCGCACTGGCGACGTCTCGGTCGCAATCGAGGGCGAGCGCAAGGGCGCCTATCCCGAGGGTCAGGCGCCCGACTGGGTGACCCTCGGCGAAACCACGGTGATCGACCTTGAGGGCGGCCATGTCGTTCGCTTCGGTCCTGACTCTGTCGAATATGAAATCCCCGGCTATGGAACGGTGCGCGCCACGCCCAGCCGATCGGCGGGAGTGCAGGCCCAGCTGCCTTCGGGCGCGGTGCCCGAATGGATCAGCCTGTCGCGAAACCGGCTGGCGATCACCACCGAAGCCGGGCGCCTGACCGTGACGCGCAAGCGGGCCGAGGTGTTCCGATACTTCGCTGGCTGGGAGCTGTTCTGGTTCACGCTGGACAGCCCCTATCATGGCAAGTCCTTTGCCCAGTTGGTCGGGCTGGCCGCCAGCGGTCAGGCAGGGGCCATATTCAACGATTTCTGGACCAACAAGATGTGGCGCCATCAGGACGTGGCCTGGGCGATTTTCGAAACCATCCTGATGGCCTTTCTGGGAACATTCGGCGCCGCGCTGATCGCCCTGCCGCTGGCCTTCGCGGCGACGCGGAACTTCAACCCTTTGCGCTCAGCCCGGTTCATCGTGCGGCGCGTCTTCGATTTTCTGCGCGGGGTGGATGGCCTGATCTGGACGGTGGTGCTGGCGCGCGCCTTCGGGCCCGGGCCGCTGACCGGGGCGCTGGCCATCCTGGTCACCGATACCGGCACCTTCGGCAAGATCTTTTCCGAGGCGCTGGAAAACGTCGACCAAAAGCAGATCGAAGGCGTAGAGTCCACCGGGGCCAATGCGCCGCAGAAATATCGTTTCGGGGTAATCCCGCAGATCACGCCGGTACTGCTCAGCCAGGTCCTGTACTTCCTGGAATCCAACACCCGCAGCGCGACCGTGATCGGGGCGATCACCGGCGGTGGGATCGGTCTGTTGCTGACACAGGCGATCATCACCCAGAAAGACTGGGAGGAGGTGGCCTATTACATCGTGCTGGTCATCCTGATGGTCATGCTGATGGACTGGTTCTCGGGCTGGCTGCGCAGGCGGCTGATCCAGGGCGGGCCACCCAAGGCGCGAAAACCGTGCGACCCGCAGGCCAAGCCCCTGATGTTGCCCTGAATCGCATACGAGGACTTGCAGACCATGGCGCGCTTGCGACCGGACCAGCCCGTCATCCACCCGGATTGCCAGATAACCGGCAGCAGCTTTGGCGCCTTTGTCGAAATCGGTGCCGGAACGCGGGTGACGAATTCGGTTATCGGGGACTACTCCTATTGCGACCGGACCTGCGACATCGCCAATGCCCGGATTGGAAAATTCGCCAATATCGCCAGTTTCACCCGGATCGGGGCCACCGACCATCCGATCGAGAAAGCGTCTCTGCATCACTTCCACTATCGCTCGGCCGACTATTGGGACGATGCCGAGGATGATGCGGACTGGTTCGCCCTGCGCGCGGGGCGGCTGGCGCATATCGGGCACGACACCTGGATCGGCCACGCGGCCATCATCAAGCCCGAGGTGACGATCGGGCACGGGGCAGTCGTCGCCTCCGGGGCGATCGTGACCAAGGACGTGCCGCCTTATACCATCGTCGGCGGTGTCACTGCCCAACCCATCCGACGCCGGTTCCCGGAGCGGGTGGCCGAGCGGATGATGGCTCTGGCCTGGTGGGACTGGGACAATGCCCGCCTGCGCGCGGCGCTGCCCGATTTCCGCGCGTTGCCCGCCGAGGCGTTCCTGGAAAAATACGAAGATTGACCGGCATCACCCGTGGTCGTCATCCAGCGTCAGGGTGACCCGCTCACCGGCAAAGACGGTCTTGCCGTATTCAACCGGATGCCCCTGCGGATCGGCATTGATGCCGACCGAATGCAGAACCGGCGCGCCCTCGATCAGTTGCAGGTGCCGGGCCTGAACCGCGTCTGCCGCGCGGGCGGTCAGGCGGGTCGAGATACGGGTATAATCCGCCACGCCGCAGTGCCGTAGCGCCCGCGTGACCGAGCCGTTCTCGGCCAGCGCCTCGGGCAGGTCCGGCAGGCGGGCGGCAGGAAAGACGCTTTGGAACACCGCGATCGGTTGTCCATCGGCCAGCGACAACCCGTCATAGACATGCACCGGGTCGCCGGGGGTCAGCTTCAGCGCCTCGGCCTCGGTCTTGTCGGCGGCGCGGGTGATCAGCGACAGTACCCGCTTGCCCGGAATCTTGCCGCTGGCCGAGATGTTCTGGTGGTACCGGACCCGTTTGCCGATCGGGTAATCGGTCGCTGCTGCCGAAACGAACACGCCGGCCCCGCGGCGTGGATGCACCAGGCCTTGCTTGGCCAGTTCGGCCAGGGCCCGGCGCACCGTGTGGCGGTTCACGCCGTGGGTTGCGGCCAGCTGCGCCTCGGTCGGCAGGCGGTCGCCGGTGGCAAAGCGGCCCTCGGCAATGTCGGCGGTCAGCGCCAGCGCGATGGTCTTCCAGATCGGTGTTTGGCTCATGTCATCAAAACTTCACAGCATATTCGTTGCGAGTCACCCATTGCCTCGTTATGATTTGTCTAGTTGTATAGTAGTTGTAGACAACTTGGCCAAGAGGCTTTGATGGCGGAACAGACAAAAATTGCGACAGGTGATCGACGGGCCTGGCTGGGCCTTCTGGCACGTGCGCCGGCCGAGAAGCTGGCGGCCTTGTGGTCCGGCTATGGCGCGCGTCCCGAATTCCAATGGCTGCGCGCGCCTGAGATCGGCGGTGTCATGGTGCAGGGGCGGACAGGCGGCACGGGCGCGCCGTTCAACCTGGGCGAGATGACGGTCACGCGCTGCGCTCTGGTCTTGGCTGACGGAACCGAGGGCCACGGATATGTGCAGGGGCGCGACAAGACCCATGCCGAAACCGCCGCTCTGATCGACGCGCTGATGCAGACCGGGGACGCGGACGCCGTGCGGGCGAAAATCCTGGAGCCGCTGACCCGCCAGGTCCAGGCGGCCAAATCGGCCCGGGCCGCGAAGGCCGCGGCCACCAAGGTCGAGTTTTTCACGATGGTTCGGGGAGAGGATCAATGACCCCACAGACCCGTTTTTCAGGCGGTTTCACCGATGCGCCGGTTCAGGCGGCCCACGCCTTTCGTGCGGCCATGACCGTGATGGCCCGGCCGGGCGAGTTGCGGCAGCTGGTCGGCGCGACCCCGCCCGACGGCCTGTCGGTCGCCGCGGGAACGCTTCTGCTGACGCTATGCGATCCGGATACAGGCGTTTATCTGGCGGGCGGGGCCGATAGTTCGGCCATTCGCCAATGGCTGACCTTCCATACCGGTGCGCCCCTCGTGCCCGCCGAGCAGGCGGATTTCGCCGTAGGCTGCTGGCCGGACCTGGTGCCGTTGGACCAATACCGGATCGGCACACCGGAATATCCGGACCGATCCGCCACCCTGATCGTGGAGTGCGACGCGCTGGACCTTTCCGGTGCAGTCCTGCGAGGTCCGGGCATCCGCGACACCGCACGCCTTTCCGTGCCCGACGTTGCGGCGCTGCAGTCCAATTCGGACCTGTATCCGTTGGGGTGCGATTTCTTCTTCACCTGCGGGGATACGGTCGCGGCCCTGCCGCGCAGCACCCGCATCCAGCCCGAGGGTTAGGCCATGTACGTAGCCGTCAAAGGGGGCGAAAAAGCGATCGAAAACGCCCATGCTTGGCTGGCCGAAGAACGCCGGGGCGATCCCAGCGTGGCTGAATTGTCCTTGGCGCAGATCCGCGAACAACTAAGCCTTGCGGTGAACCGCGTGATGGCCGAGGGCTCTCTGTACGACCCCGATCTGGCCGCACTTGCGATCAAGCAGGCGCGCGGTGATCTGATCGAGGCGATCTTCCTGATCCGCGCCTACCGTACCACCCTGCCGCGGTTCGGCTATTCGACCCCGGTCGATACCGGCGGCATGGCCTGCGATCGCCGGATCTCGGCCACGTTCAAGGACGCACCGGGCGGGCAGGTTCTGGGCCCGACCTTCGACTACACGCACCGTCTGCTGGATTTCAAACTGGCCGCCGATGGCGCGGTGCCTGCAGCCCCCACCGCCGCGCCGCGCCATGAGCCGACCCCGCGCATCACCGAATTCCTCAAGGACGAAGGCCTAATTCAAGATGAACCCGCCAGCGATGAACCGCCGGGCGACCTTACGCGCGAACCGATGGAGTTCCCGGCCGACCGCCCCCTGCGCCTGCAATCGCTGACGCGTGGGGACGAGGGGTTCGTGCTGGGCATGGCCTATTCGACCCAGCGCGGCTATGCCCGCAACCACGCTTTCGTGGGCGAGTTGCGCATCGGCACCGTCGCGGTCGAGATGGAAATCCCCGAACTGGGTTTCGCGATCGAAATCGGCGAGATCGCCCTGACCGAATGCGAAACGGTGAACCAGTTCAAGGGATCAAAAACCGAGCCGCCGCAGTTTACGCGCGGCTATGGGCTGGTCTTCGGCCAGTCCGAGCGCAAAGCCATCGCCATGGCGCTGGTGGACCGCGCCTTGCGCTGGGAGGAATTGGGCGAAGACGATCTGGGTGCCCCGGCGCAGGATCAGGAATTCGTCCTAAGCCATGCCGACAACATTCAGGCGACCGGCTTTCTGGAGCATATCAAGCTGCCGCACTACGTCGATTTCCAGTCCGAACTGGAACTGGTGCGCAAATTGCGCCGCGAGGCCCAAGAACGCGTGGCATCACCGGAGGCGGCAGAATGACTTCCGTGATCTGCCTGCATCCTGTCCGCTTGATGGGTTGTCTTGTCGGCAGCAAACGGCCGTGTGGCGGTTTCCGAGCCGATCGCGGCCCATTCGCCATGTTGGTCGCGTCGCATGGCCCGGCGCCGTCGCCGGGAGTGTATCCTGCGCCAGAGAAAGTACACCATGACGACCGCGAAGGCCGAGGCAACCAGATAACCGTCCACAACAACACCAAAAACCGAAAGTGATACATCAAATGAATGAGTATAACTTTGCATATTTGGACGAACAAACCAAGCGGATGATCCGTCGGGCCATTCTCAAGGCTTTGGCGGTGCCTGGCTATCAGGTGCCTTTTGCAAGCCGCGAGATGCCCATGCCCTATGGCTGGGGCACGGGCGGGGTTCAGGTCTCGGCCGCGACGCTGACCCCCGACGATACGTTCAAGGTCATCGATCAGGGTGCCGATGACACGACCAATGCCGTGTCGATCCGAAAGTTCTTTGAAAAGACGGCGGGCGTGGTCACGACCGAAGAGACCGGGAAGGCGACCATCATCCAGACCCGCCACCGTATCCCCGAGGCCCGGCTGCGCGCCGATCAGATCCTGGTCTATCAGGTCCCGATCCCCGAACCACTGCGGTTTCTGGAACCGCGCGAAACCGAGACACGCAAGATGCACAGCCTGCAGGAATACGGGTTGATGCATGTGAAACTCTACGAAGACATCAGCCAGCACGGCGCGATTTCCACGGCCTATGCCTATCCGGTCCGGGTGGCTGAGCGCTATGTGATGGACCCGTCTCCGATCCCGAAATTCGACAATCCGAAACTGGAAATGGACGCGATCCAGCTGTTCGGGGCCGGGCGCGAGCAGCGGATCTATGCGGTGCCGCCGCATACGCGGGTGGTCAGCCTCGATTTCGAGGACTACCCGTTCGAGGCCACCAAGGCCGATCATGCCTGCGATCTGTGTGGGGCCGAAGACAGCTATCTGGACGAGGTGATCACGGACGATGCAGGCAACCGGATGTTCGTGTGCTCGGACACCGATTACTGCCGGTCCCGCCGCGACGCCGGACACCAAGGGCGTTTGACGCAGGAGGGCGCAGCATGACCCCGCTGTTGCAGGTCAAAGGCATCGAGAAACGCTATGGCGCGCGGATCGGGTGCCGGGATGTCAGTTTCGACCTCTACCCCGGCGAGGTGATGGGGATCGTCGGCGAAAGCGGGTCGGGCAAGTCGACCCTGCTGAACTGTCTGGCCGGGCATCTGAAACCGGATGCCGGGCAGGTAATCTTCGACACCCGCACCGATGGGCCGGTGGACACGGTCACGATGTCGGAACCGGCCCGCCGGATGCTGGGGCGCACCGACTGGGCCTTTGTGCATCAGCATGCCCGCGACGGGCTGCGCATGTCGGTCAGCGCCGGTGGCAATATCGGCGAGCGGCTGATGGCCGTAGGGAGCCGGCATTATGGTCAGATCCGCGGGCAGGCGCTGGATTGGCTGGGCCGGGTCGAGATTGCAGAATCTCGTGTGGACGACCGACCCAGCGCGTTTTCGGGCGGCATGCAGCAACGGTTGCAGATCGCGCGCAACCTGGTGACCGGTCCGCGGCTGGTCTTCATGGATGAACCGACCGGCGGGCTGGATGTCTCGGTGCAGGCGCGGCTGCTGGACCTGCTGCGCGGTCTGGTGCGCGAGATGGGGCTGAGCGCCATCATCGTCACCCATGATCTCGCCGTGGTCCGGCTGCTGGCGGACCGGTTGATGGTGATGAAGGATGGCGAGGTGGTCGAGGCGGGGCTGACCGATCAGGTGCTGGACGACCCGCAGCATGCCTATACGCAACTGCTTGTGTCCAGCGTTCTGCAGGTCTGACACCGTGCGAAAGGGTGAACCGCGATGATCGAACTGACAGATGTGAGCAAGAGTTTCGTCCTCCACAATCAGGGCGACGCCGTGATCCCGGTGATGGCTGGCGCGTCGCTGCGGGTCGGGGCCGGAGAATGCGTGGCCCTGACCGGGGCCAGCGGGGCCGGGAAGTCCACGCTGATGCGGGTGATCTACGGTAATTACCTGGCGGCCTCGGGTCAGGTGCGGGTGGGTGGCCTGGACGTCGCACGGGCCCAACCGCGCGAGATCTTGCAACTGCGCCGCGAAACTCTGGGCTATGTCAGTCAGTTTCTGCGCGTGGTGCCGCGGGTGCCGACGCTGGACGTCGTGGCCGAGCCGTTGCTGGCTCTGGGCGTGGACCGGCAGGCCGCACGCGGCAGGGCCAGCGCACTGCTGCGCCGGCTCAACATCCCGGAACACCTTTGGGGGCTGAGCCCGACGACCTTTTCGGGTGGCGAGCAACAGCGCGTGAACATCGCCCGTGGCTTCGTGCATGACTATCCGGCGCTGCTGCTGGACGAGCCGACCGCCAGCCTGGATGCTGAGAATCGCGAAACCGTGTTGTCGCTGATCGACGAGGCCAAGGCGCGCGGGGCCGCCATTGTGGGCATATTCCACGACGCCGAGGCGCGCGATCGGGTCTGTGACAGGGCGGTGGATGTTTCGGACTTCGCGCCGGAGCGGTTGATATGAGTCTGGCACCGGTCATTGCCGTGGTGGGGCCGTCTGGCGTGGGCAAGGACAGCGTGATCCAGGCGCTTCTGGACCGAGAACCGGGATATTGCCGCGTTCGGCGGGTGATCACCCGACCCATGGGCGAACAAGGCGAGGATTTCGAACGCGTGACCGAGGCGCAGTTCCATCTGCTGGCGTCCAATGGTGCCTTTGCGCTGCACTGGCCCGCGCATGGGTTGCTCTACGGAATCCCGGCCTCGATCCTGGACCAGCGGCGCGCGGCCCGTGGCATTCTGGTCAACCTGTCCCGTTCGGTCCTGCTGCCGGCGCAGGAAGTGTTCGGAGATCTGGTTGTCGTCTCGTTGACTGCCTCCCCCGAGGTTCTGGCGCGACGGCTCAGAGATCGCGGGCGGGAAAGCACGTCCGCGCAGGCCAATCGGTTGGGGCGGGCCAAGACCCCGCTGCCGAACGGTTTGCGGCGGGTAATCACCGTGGACAATTCTGGCCCGCTCGCGCGGACCGTCGATCAGATCCTGCGGCAGCTTCAGGGCGAAAGGGCATAGCGATGGATCACGTGAAACCGCCCGTCCTCGGCCTCGCCGACCAGCGCCAGATCCGCAATGTGGAACGGGGCAGGCAACAAGGGGGCAAGGTGATACTCCAGAACCGCCTGGGTTCGGCCGAGGGTGTCTTTGTCCAGCTTGCCCGACAGGGTGATGTGAAATCGAAAGGCGTCCAGCACGTAAGGATAACCCCAGGCCGCCAGGTTGGCCTCTTGCGCGGGCGTCAGGCGGGCCGCGCGCCGGCGGGCCAGATCCGCATCGGTCAAGGGTGCCCGAAACCCGTCCAGCTCGCGGACGCAGGCCGCGGCCAGCGCGTTCAGCGCGTCGGTATCACCCAAGGGGCGCAGGGCCAGGAACCGGCCCAGCCGGGCGATTTCCAACCCGTCCAGTGTCAGCGCGCTCTGTACCGCCGCGAGGCGCGCACAGGCCGCCTCGAGTGCAGGCAGTGTCTGCCCGGCGCGCAGGCGAAAGGGCGGCTTCAACGTCGCGTGCAGGCCGTATTTGCGCGGAACCTCGGTGATGCTGGCAATATCGAGGCCATCGACCGCAGGATGCCCAACCTCGGTCCCGGTCTCGGCGTCCCAGCCCAGCCAGGCCGTTGCGAATGCGGCCCAATCCGCGCTGTGGGGGGGAACGAAATAGATCGCGTAGCGCCTGTATGTCACCTTGGCCTCCTGTTGCGTGGCCTCTTGTTAGAACAAACCGTGTGAAATTCCGATGACAGATGAACTGATCCTTGCCAATGCCGCACTGGTTCTGCCCGACGAGATCGTACGCGGCTGTGTCCGGGTCGCCGGCGGAACCATCGCCGCGGTCGATCCCGGCCCTCGGGTTCCAAGGGGTGCGATCGATTGCGAGGGAGATTTCGTCGGCCCCGGTCTGGTCGAACTGCACACCGACAATCTCGAGCGTCACATCCAGCCGCGGCCGGGCGTCGACTGGCCCCACGCCGCCGCGATCATCGCGCATGACGCGGAACTGGCCGGTACCGGCATCACCACGGTGTTCGATGCGATGCGGGTCGGGTCGATCCCGTCGGGTGCGCGGCGGTATCTGCCCTACGCGCGCGGGCTCTCGCGCGAACTGTGGGACTTGCGGGCGCAGGACGCGCTGAAGATCAGCCACTTCCTGCATTTGCGGGCCGAGCTCTGCTCGGAAACCCTGATCGAGGAGTTGGCCGACTTCGGCCCCGAGGACCGGGTCGGCATCGTTTCGCTGATGGATCACACGCCGGGGCAGCGCCAGTTCCGCGACCTGTCCAAGTTAGAGGCCTATCTGAAGGGCAAATACGCGATGAACGACGACATGTTTCTGCAACATGTTGCCCAATTGAAGGCCTTGCGGGACCGCAACGGAGACCGGCACGAACACGAAGCCGTGCGGGCCGCGCGTCGGTTTGGGGCGGTTCTGGCCAGCCATGACGACACCACGCCCGAGCAGGTGCGGGTGTCGGCGGGTCACGGCATTCGCCTGGCCGAGTTTCCCACCACCGTCGAGGCCGCCCGGGCCTGCCATGACCTCGGCATACAAGTGATGATGGGGGCGCCCAACGTGATCCGAGGCGGATCGCATTCCGGCAACGTGGCGGCGCGCGACCTGGCCCGACACGGATACCTGGACATCCTGTCGTCCGACTATGTGCCTTCGGCCTTGCTGTTGTCTGCCGTACAACTGGGCCGAATGTGGGGGGACATGGCGCGCGGATTGAAGACCGTGACCTTGGCCCCGGCGCGGGCCGCCGGACTGATGGATCGGGGCGCGATTGAAGCCGGAATGCGCGGCGATCTGATCCGGTTCCGGATGCGGGACGCGGTGCCGGCCCTACGCGCGGTGTGGTCACGCGGGCGCCGCGTGGCTTGATCAGGCGCGATAGAAAAGATAGCGGTCGGGCGCGATGCTGTCGGGGCCGCGTATCTGTTCGAACCCCACCAGCGGCTGACCCGAGATCAGGAAGCCGCCGGGTACCATGACCCGGGCGATCAACGGGCTGAGCCGGGCGGCTTCGGCCACGTCTTCGTGCTTGATGCCGCGTCCGAAATCGTAATGCGCCAGCGCCACGCACGGGCCGCGATCGGCCAGTCTGGCCAGCATCGGCTCGGCCTCGCCCTGCAGGAAATCCTCGGCGGGGGGTGTGCTGTCGGGGTGGCATTGCAGCACCCGGTCCATCACCCAGATGCGCCTTTGGGGCAGGATTTCGCGCAGATGATCATAGGTGCGGCCGTTTCCCAGACCCATGTCCAGCACGTCGCCGTCCAGGCCCGCGATCTGCGCCGCAGCCCAGTTCAGCCCGTCGCGCTGGGCGGTCAGACGGCGCAGCATGGAATCCAGTCGGCTCATCGGGGTCTCCCTTGGTCGTTCAGTGCGCGGGTACTGTCCAGATGCGGACCGGACCCTGCAGCAGGTGCGTCAGCAGTGCTTCGGTGAAATCCCAGATCTGTTGATCATGGACCAGATGGTGGGTCAACACGCCAAAAGGCTCCTGGGGGTCCGCGCGGCCCAGCCGGCGGTCGCGCAGCAACGCCGTGGTTTGGGCGATCAGCCCATCGGGGTCGGCTAGCCCGCGCGTGCCACGCCAATCAATCGGGTCCAGATGGGTATTCACCTGCTCAAGCCCCGGCGCCGCCAGCCTTTGAGTGCGCGGCGTTGCCGTCGACAGGAACCGATAGCCCAGTTCGGGCAGCGTCGCGGCGAATTCTGGCGCGATCCGGTTCCAGGGCGGCACGAACATCGGGCGCAGCCGGTCCCGGAAATGGTCGCGCAATTGCGCAAGGCCGCGGCGGGCATCGTCCTTGATGGCCTCAAGTGGCCGATGCAGGCGGAATTCGGCCTTCTTCTCACCGGCGGGCGCGTGGTTGTGGTGGGCCCAGCCATGAACCACCGGAATCAGCTCGGGCGTCCGGGCGATCAGGGTGGCAAGATCCGGCTGGGCCGCCTGCGGAATGACGGCCAGATGAACCGGCAGGCCCAGCCGCCGCGACAGGTCCGCCAGGCGTTCGAGTTGCGGCGTCGCCGCCACGGCATCATCATCGCGCCACCACAGCGGCAATGTCTGCCCGGCCTGGGACCAGGTACGCAGTTCGTCCGCCAACGGGGTCCAGTCCCAGGTCATCCGCGCGCCCCCCGCAGCTGCAGGGCGATTTCGACCGTCCGATGCGCACCGTCAAAGCCTTGCGTGGCCGGAATGCGGGGGCCCTGTTCCATGACTGCTGCGACCGAACGGGCCAAAGCGTCTCCGGTCAGCTCCGCCGAGGACAAAACGCGCATCGCCGGCAAATGGGCGAGGCTAAGGGCTCGCAGGGTCTGCTCCACCTCCTTGCCGTCATCAAACGGGATCAGGACGCCCGGTGTACCCGCTTGCAACAGGTCCATTGCGGTGTTGTACCCGCACATGCTGACGGACGCCCCCGCCAGAGGCAGCATGTTGCGAAAATCCGGGCGGACCGGCTCGATCGTGATCGGCCAGCCTTGGGCCAGTGTGCGCAGTTCATCCATGCGGGTTTGGGCGTCGCCGCCGCCGACCAGCAGCCGCCAGCGGCTGTCTGGCATCTTTCGGGCGGCCTCGATGGCCGCGCGAAAGATCGGCTGCCCCACCGAACCGCCGCCAGCGCTCACCAGAACCTCGCCTGTCCCGATGCCGTCGCAATGGGGCAGCGGCGCCGGCGGTGCGACGAAACCGGTGTAGTGCAGGCGGCTTTCCAACCGCTCAGACACCGGCCAGCTGACGCTAAGGGGTGTGACTTGTGGGTCGGAATGCACCAGCACGCCGTCGAAGAATTCGGCCACGATCTCGTCGGCCCGTTCGGCCTTCGCGGGCTTGGAAGGGGGTGCCAGGATGTCGCGGATCGAACTCAGCACAACCGGTCGCGCCGGTAGGTCCTTTGCCGCCGACAGCAGGGCAAGAAACTCGGCGCTCAGGCTGCGGCGGCCGAAGGGGAACAACTCGGTAATCAGAATGTCGGGCTGACCGGTTTGCACCGCGTCCGCTAGCATTGCGGACCGTTTCGCCAGATAGTCGGGGTCAGCGGGCTGGCCGCTTTCGGTCAGCAACCGCGTGAAATCGGTGCCGTCCGAGCGCAGCGGCGGCAGTTGAACGAGGCTCAGGCCGGCACGATCCAGTTGCGGCGCGGGTATCCCGCCCGAGACGACCGTGACCGCGTGCTCGGCCTGGGCAAAAGCCCGCCCCAGCGTCAGGGCCCGGCTGAGATGCCCGGTTCCCAACAGATGGGTGACGGCGATCATGACCTTCATGACATGTCCTCGCGCGGGGTCAGGCTGACCGGTTCGGGTTCGGGCTGCATCCGGTCCAGATCGACAACATACAGGCGGTTGCGTTTGATACGGAATGGCGCAGGGCCGGCAAACCCCCACCCCCAGGCCCGGGCCAGAATGACGCGCATGATCCCGATATGGCAAACGGCGACCGCATCGGTTTGCAGACCGGCCAGCCAGGGCTCGAGCCGGGCCCAGAGCTCAGCCGGGCTTTCGCCGCCGAGGGGGCGGTAATCCCAGCCCCAATCCTCAATATGGCGGTAGCCGCTGTCGGGGTCGGCGATCAGGTCCCGCCCGCGCTTTCCTTCCCAGTCGCCCCAGTCCATCTCGGTCAGGGCCGGATCGGTGCGCGGCGCGCGCCCGGTGACCAATTGTGCCGTTTCGGTCGCGCGGCTCAGCGGGCTGGACCACAACTCCGCCTCGTTCCAAGGGGGCGGCAGGCGCAGGCCGGACAACTGGGCGCGGGCTTCGTCGTCCAGAGGAATGTCGCTGCGGCCCTGAATGCGTCCGGCGCGGTTCCAGGTGGTATGACCGTGTCGCAGCAGGGCCAGACGTGTCATGTGCGGTCCTCCAGCAGGGGTGCGACGCCAGCCCAGAACTGGTCCGAGGCCGCAGGCATCAGGTGGCGTTCGGCGATATGAATGCGGGCCTTCCCGCCTTCGGTTCGTCGCAGGTCGGTATCGGCCAGAAAGTTGTCGATACGGGCGGCCAGCGCCTGCGGCCCTTCCTCCGGCTTGGGATAGCACGAGGGCGCCAGCACGTCCCGCACTCCGGGGCGATCCTGCGCCACCACCGGCACTCCGGCGGCCTGCGCCTCGAGATAGGTCATGCCATAGGCCTCGTTCACGCCCGGCCAGACCAAGAGCGCGGCGCGCGTATAGGCATCCTGCATCGCGGGGGCGTCCAATTGCCCAAGAAAGCGCACCCGCGCGCCGAAAGGGGCCATCAGAGCCTGAACCTGCGCCCGGGCCGGGCCGTCGCCGGCGATGTCCAGCGACCAGTCCCCTTGCAGCAGGGCCAGCGTCTCGGCCAGGATCGTATACGACGCCAGTTTGTCGCCGGGCCGCATCATGCCCACGGCCAGCATCGGTCCGTCGCAGCGCGACCGGGGCGGCAGATCCGTACGCGGCAGGAACGGCGGCAGCTCGATCAGCGCCTGATCGCCATACCGTTCCCGCTTCAGCGTGATAAGGTCATTCGCCGTGTGATAGAAGATCACCCGGGCCGCATCGCACGCGTCATGGGCAGCGCGGGCGAACCCGGCCCATGGCCCGGTCAGGCGCGACAGGGCGCGGGTGCTTTCAAGTTGCACGTAAGGAAGGCCGCGGGCCTTGGCCACAACCGGCCCCAGCAGATCGGGCGCCTTGTAATAGTTGTGGTAGGTTACCCAAAGCCCGGTATCGCCGGGAAGGTCGGCGATCAGCCGTTCGGCCTCGGACCGGGCGGCCCGACGCAGCGCGGCCTGGACCGATGCGTCCCCCGTCTTGTCATAGATGCGCAGGCGCGAGACCAGATCGACCGGGGTTCCATTGGCCCCGATTGCGGCCATCAGGTTACGAGCCATCTGCCGGTCGCCCGACGGTATCGGACTGTCCGGCGCTTTCATCGGCGCGTAGAAGGCCACCCGCGTCATCACCCCTGATCCGCGCACAAGGCCCGCAGCCGGGCCGACAACCGTGCGATGCCGGGTTCCATGCGGAATTCGGAAATTAACCGGTCATGGGCCGCGTCGGCCATAGCCGCGGCTTTCGCGGGTTCTGCCGCCAGGGCCGAGATCGCACCCGCCAGTGCGTCAGGCTTGTCGGCGGACAGAACCCCGTGCACCCCATTTTCGATGAATTCGGGGATGGCCGAAACCGGCGTGGACAGGATCGGCAGCTTCTGAGAAGCGGCCTCCATCAACACATTGGGCAAACCATCCCGGTCGCCATCCGCCGCGATGCGGCTGGGCAGAACGAACAGGTCGGCTGCGCGCATGGCCGCGATCACCTCGGGCTGGTGGCAGGCACCCCGCCAGGTGATGCGGCCCGACAGACCCAGGGTTGTGGCCAGGTCTCGCAGGCCGTCCGACAAGGCACCGCCGCCGATATGGGTCCAGTGCCAGTCGAGCTGCGCGGGCAAAAGCGCCAGCGCCTTCAACAGACGGTCAAAGCCTTTCTTTTCGACCAGCCGGCCCACCGAGAGCATGCGGAACGGCGCGCCGACCTTTCGCAATGGGCGGTCTGGCGCGTGCGGGAATCTGGACAGGTCCAGCCCGTGATAGATCAGCTCGACCCGGGCCGGATCGTCGGCCAGCTCGCGCAGGTGGCGCGCGCCGACCGCAGTGCAGGTGGCGCCGAAGGCCGCGCCATGGGTGCCGGCCTGCAGCTTTTCGCGCTTTTCCCAGTCGGGCGAGGTCCAGATGTCTTTGGCATGGGCCGAAAAGCTCCACGGCAGACCCCGCATAATCGCGGCATAGCGCGCGACCGAGGACGGCGTATGCATGAAATGCGCATACAGTGCGCGGGTTTCGGCGGGCAGTTCGGCGGCCAGAACGCAGGCCTGACCGAACCGGCGGATGCGGTTGTGCGTGGGGTCGCGCCGCAGATCCTGCCGCCACTGCCGATAGGCGCGGTCGTATCCCGGCAAGGCTTGCGCGGCCCGGCGCCCCGCCCAGACCCGTTCGGGTTCTTCAAACAGGTATTCCGGCAGGTAATGGACCGTGCCGGCGAACCGGTCGTGCAGCGGGTGGCGCTTGGTGTCTGTCGGGTGGCGCAGCGACCAGATGTCGAAGTCGTGGCCCGCCTCTTGCAGGGCAACCAGTTCCTGGGCGATGAACGTCTCGGACAGGCGTGGCCAGCCCTTGACCAACACCGCCAGCCTAGGCGCGGTTCTGCTCATCCGGTGGCGCGCTCCCGTTCCTGCGACAGCAGGGCATCGACGCGGCCGGTAACATAGTCGAGCCCGTCCAGCAGGCCGGCGCGGATCGCCTGCGACGGCAGTGGCTGGTTCGGCAGGTTGCGGATGGCAGCAATCATCGCCTGTGGCGTCAACCCATCGCGGGTTTCGTCCAGCATGCGGACGAGGCCCAGGTCTTCGGCGCGCGAGGCGCGGATCCATTGTTCCAGTCGCGGCGTGGTGCGCGGCACGATCACGGCACGTTTGTCAAACGACAACACCTCGCAGAAGGTGTTGTAGCCGCCCATGCACACAACTCCCGCCGCACCCGCGAACAGGGTCTCGATCTGCGATTCGAACCCCACCGCGGTCACCCGCCCGTTCAGGGCCGCGACACGGGCTTCGAACTCGTCGCGCAATTCGCCCGACAGGAAGGGGCCATAGACCAGAACGGCGCGCGGCGACAGGTCCGGGTCCTGCTCGTAGGCCGACAGCACAAGGTTGACCATGGCCTTGCCATCCCCGCCGCCGCCGGGCGTGATCAGGATGTACGGCTGTTCCGGCGGAGTGCCGACCGGGCCCAGGTCGCGGCGCAGATAGCCGGTCCAGTGAATGCGGGCCTGGGTCGCGGGGCTGAGAGGCAGGCCCCGGGTCGGGTCATAGACCGAACGCAGACCATAGACCCAGATTTCGTGGTAGAATTTTTCGGTGGCGGTAACCGCATCCTTGCGGGCCCATTCGGCGGCCAGAACTTCGGGTTCATCGAGCACGTCGCGCAGGCCCAGAACCAGCTTGGCATGGCCCGTTTCGTGCAACTGCTCGAGCGTCGGCAGCAGTTCGCCACGGAACCCAGTGGGCTCTTTGTCGACGATCAGAACATCGGGGGCGAACTGGCGTACGGCGGTCTGGATCAGGCCTGACCGCAATTCGGTCACTTCGTCGATCCCCATGCCGATGGTCTGCGCCGCATAGGAGCCATCCGCGCGTTTGGTCACGCCGGGCAGGCGCACATGGTCGACGCGTCGTGGAAAGGTGAACCGACCGGCGACCGGGGATCCGGTCAGGATCAGCGCCGAGGCCTGCGCGTTGGCCTGCGTGATCGCGGACGCCAGCGCGCGTGATCGTCTGAGGTGGCCCAGACCGAACGTGTCGTGGCTGTAGAACAGGATGCGCGGCGCGCGGCCGGTGATTTGGTCTTTTGTGCCTAGGCCCATGCCTTCGCCCGTTTCATTGGTCTCGGTGCATTTTCCGCGCGTTCGCACCTGATAGCGTATCTTTTCCGGGTCCGCTTGCCAAAGGCGCTGTTTCAGCGCCGCAAATGCGTCAGGCATTGCGATTCGGCAACAGCCCTAGGGCATTTGCCGACGTGGACCCGAAACGGGTTTGCTGGCGCGGGATGGCCGGTCTCGGATGTGTTACTCGGAAATCAGGCATTTGAAAATATGCCGGCCGTCAGGAATGTTGGAAAAAAACACGCCACTACACGTTGTCGGGAAATCCCGGCCGGACGGTTTGAACAGGGCCGCGCGCGCCTGTAGGCTGGCGGACAGCCGATATGAAATTGGGTGCCAAGCTTTATGAATCTGACAATTCTTGTCCGCGTGATGTGCCTGTGTTGGGCGATGATGGTCGCAGGTGCGATGCAGGCGCCGGCCCAGACCTCGCTGATTCCGGGGTATCCGACGGGGTCGGACGACCAGGTCGGGACGAGCAGCGACTCGGATATTGCCGCCGCCATACGCGCGGCAACCGAGGCAGGGGCCAGCGTCATCGTGATCGACAGTGCCGGAAATGTGGTGCCCTCGGGTGCCGGGTCCACCGCTCTGGCTGAGGACGCGCCGCATGATCCGATGTCGGAAAGCTCGCAGTTGATGAAGGCGCAGGAGCGCGTTGCCAAATTCAGCGAGGCCGTCCGTTCGCGGTTCGAGGCGTTGCCCTATTCGATCTTCGAGGTGCGATACATTCTGGAACAGACCAGCCCCGATGGTCGGATCATGACCTATCTCGAGGTTCTGGGCTGGAACATCCTGTTCCTGCTGCTGGGTCGGTGGCTGTCGATCGAGCTGTACGGCAAGCGTTTTGCCCGACGGTGGGTCGTCGCCCGGATCAAGGAAAACCCGCAAGGGTATCGAGAAAAGATGCCATTCCTCGTGTTCCGGTTCCTGATGGGAATCGGGGCCACCGTCTTTGCCATGCTGATGGCGCTGTTGGTGGGCTATCTGTTCTTCGGCCAGTCTGAGGACGTCTCGATCCAGTTCACGGTGACCGCCATCTTCACGGCCTTTTTCCTGTCGCGTACGGTTTCGGACCTGTGGCGCATGGTGCTGTCACCCTATCTCAGTCAATATCGCCTGCCGCCGTTTTCGGACCGGGACGCCAAGCGGCTTTACATCTGGGCCTCAGCGCTGGCGACTTACGACATCACCGCGGTTCTGTTTTCGACCTGGGTGGCGGATTTTGGCCTCAACTACAACGTTTATGCCATGGTATATGGCAGCCTGACCCTGATCGGGCTGGTCGGAAACATCCTGATGATCCTGTTCAACGCGCGGGCGATCTCGAACGCAATCCGGGGCGGGCGCAGGCCGGATCAGGTGTCGTGGCTGCTGCGCTTCGTATCCTTCGGATGGGCGCCGGTGCTGATCGTCTACCTGGTGTTTAGTTGGTTCAAGTTGGCGGTGGATCTGGTTCTCGAAACCGAGGATTCGATTCCGATCGTGGCCAGCAGCTATCTGATCTTCATGTCCGTGGTCATCGCCTACGGAGCCATGAACTATGTTCTGGAACGGTATTTCGACCGCAATCGCCAGATCGAGGCGATAAACGCCGAGGCAGACACGGATTACGAGGCGCGCGAGACTTCGGAAACGCCCGAGGCCGAGCAGCGGCGCCACACGATGGTCACCTACGAGGATCTGGCCCGGCGGGTGGCCGGCATTCTGGCCTTCGTGGTCGGCATCTATGCGCTGGTGGTCATCTGGAATCCCGAAGCCAGTTGGAGCGAGGATCTGCCCGTCGGGCGCGCGCTGGACGTGATGGTGATCCTGTTCATCGGGTATATCCTGTTCCATTTCTTCCGGATCTGGATCGATATGAAAATCGCCGAAGAAGTCGAGGATGGTGGCGGTCAGGCCGAATTGGGCGACGAGGGCGGCGAAGCCAGCCAGAGCCGGTTGGCAACACTGCTTCCGCTGTTCCGCGGCGCCATTCTGGCCATCGTGGTGGTCTCGATCGGGTTGATCGCCCTGATGGAGGTTGGCATCAATGTCAGCCCGCTGTTTGCCGGCGCCGGTGTCGTCGGCCTGGCGGTGGGCTTTGGGGCGCAGACGCTGGTGCGGGATATCTTTTCGGGCGCGTTCTTTCTGTTGGACGATGCGTTCCGCAAGGGCGAATATGTCGATATCGGCGACGTGAAGGGGACGGTCGAAAAGATCTCGGTCCGGTCGATGCAGCTGCGCCACCATCTGGGGGCGCTGAACACCATACCCTTCGGCGAGATCAAGGTGCTGACCAACTATTCCCGCGACTGGGTCATCATGAAGCTTCCTCTGCGGGTGACCTATGACACCGATGTCGAAAAGGTGCGCAAGCTGATCAAGAAGCTGGGGCAGGAATTGCTGAGCGATCCGGTGATCGGCGACAATTTCATCCAGCCTCTCAAATCGCAGGGCGTGATCGAGATGCAGGATTCCGCGATGATCATCCGGGTCAAGTTTATGACCAAGCCGGGCGATCAATGGCTGGTGCGCAAGCGGGTCTATCAGGAGATCAGGGAACTGTTTGCGCGCGAAGGCATCCAGTTCGCCCACCGTGAAGTGACTGTGCGACTGGCCGACGGCAAGGAGGCCGGCGACCTGACGCCGCAGCAGCGCGAGGCGGTGACCGGTGCGGTTCAGGCCGCGATCGACGAAGACTATCTGGACGATATCGGGCCGGGCGGCGATGACCGCTGACCGAGCGGCGGTGGCGCGTGGGGTCAGGACGGCTCCCACACGGGGGAGGAGGTGCCCAGCCGGGACGCGTGCAGGGGCCAGTGCATGCCGGCCGGCCCGACGTTCAGTGCGGGCTTCAGACGATGACCCGGCCCCCACCCCGATTGCTCGGTGTCGTGGGCATAGTCCGCAGGGGTCGGCTTGGTGATGTCTTCGGTGGTCTCGGTCTTGGCGAGGCTGGCCAGAAGCTCGGCCGTGCGGGCCAGCGACAGCCGGGCATCCATGACGGAACGGCCCAAGGTGGCCTCGGTCAGGGCCGAGAGGACGGCGGCGGCCATCAGGTAGCCGGTCGCGTGGTCCAAAGCCTGAACCGGCAGCGGGGTCGGCTTTTCGGCCTTGGCCCACAGACGGCCGGCATCGGCGATGCCTGCGCTCATCTGTACCAAGCTGTCGAATCCGCGCCGAGCCGCCCAAGGCCCCTGCCAGCCATAGGCGTCCAGCGTGACCTCGATGCGGTTGGGTGCAATCTCGTCGCGTTTGGCCTTGTCGAGGCCCAGTGCGTCCAGCGCCCCTGGGCGATAGCCGTGCACGAACACATCGGCTTGGGCCAACAGCTCCTGCAGTCGGTCCATTCCTGCCGGCGATTTCAAATCCAGATAGGCACAGCGCTTGCCCAGTGAAATGTCGGGGATCACCCCGGGCTCGTCCCAGTCCGGAGGGTCGATTCGCAACACCTGCGCCCCGAAACCCGCCAGTGTCCGGGTCGAGACTGGCCCGGCCAGAACGCGGGTCAGGTCCAGCACCCGCAGCCCCGACAAGGGGCGGGCAGCGGTTGCCCGGGGCCGGTCGCGCAGCGTGATCCGGCGCGGACCGTGCCAGCCGATCAAGGGGTCGCGGGCGACGGCGCGGCCTTGCGGGTGGTCGAGCCACTCGGTGCGGCTGCGCATGGCTGCCGCAACGCCGCCTTCGGCCACGATCCGGGTCTCCAGATCCGAGATCGACCAGTTGCGGATGGCCTGCGTCACCGCAGTGCGGTCGGCCGGGGTGTCCAGCACCCTGAGCGCGGCCGCCCGATGGTGGGGCAGGTTGGTGTGCAACCGGATCCAGCCGTCGGCAGCCTGATAGTCGCCGGCGATCGGATCCCAGAGGTTCGGCATTTCCCACCCGTCGGGCTTTAAGGAATACCCGAACCAGAGGGACGCCAGACGACGATCGACCGACACGGCCGGCGTCGCTGCGGCAAGGTTGGCCGCCTGCATGAACCGGGCAAGTTCGAACCCGACGGCGGCGAAACTGGCGGTGGCCAGGTCCGAGACGGCAAAGGCGCTTGGCAGCGCACCGGACCCGCTGACCCGATAGGCTCCGGCCGGCGGAAGCGCCGCCAGCAGGCTCATTGCTGATAGGGGTCCAGACTGTCGCGCAGCCCGTCACCCAGGAAATTGAAAGCCAACACCACCACGATGATCGGCAGCATCGGGATGGCGGTCCAAGGGTAGATCTCGATCGAGGCGAGGTTCTGCGCGTCGTTCAGCATCACGCCCCAGCTGACCGCCGGTGCCCGCAGGCCGAGGCCCAGGAAGCTGAGCGCCGTTTCCCCCAGGATCATGGCCGGTATCGACAGCGTGGCCGAGGCAATCAGATGCGACATGAAGTTGGGCAGCAGATGCTTGCGGATCACCCGGCCGGAACTGGCGCCCATCATCTCGGCAGCGCGGACATATTCCTCTTCGCGCAGCGACAGGAATTTGGCACGCACGGAACGGGCCAGGCCGGGCCAGTCGAGGATGCCGAGGATGATCGAGATGATGAAGAACACAGCCACCGGTGACCAGTTCGATGGCACTGCCGCCGACAGCGCCAGCCACAGGGGCAGTTCGGGCAGCGACCGCAGGATCTCGATCACGCGGTTGATGACCCAGTCGATCCGCCCGCCGAAATAGCCGGCTAGTGATCCGAACAGGATACCCAGGAAGAACGAGACCGAAATGCCGATCAGGCCCACCGTCAGCGACAGCTGCGCGCCGTAGAGGATGCGGCTGAACACGTCGCGGCCCAGCCGGTCGGACCCCCACAGGAACAGGGTCGTGCCCTCGGGCGGGCAGAACAGGTGCGTGTTGGAAGGGATCAACCCAGCCAGTTTGTATTCCGAACCCTCGCAGAAGAACCGGATCTTGCGCGGGTCGTCCGTGTCGGTCACGAATTTCCACTGGAAGGTCTCAAGATCGGCCTCGGCCACGGTCGGATAGACGAAGGGCCCGATGAACTCTCCGTCGTGAAACCAGTTCACCGATTGAGGCGGGGCGTACAGGTGCTCTCCGTTGCGGTCATTCGGCCCGTAGGGCGCAATGAACCCGGCAAAGGGCAGCATCAGATAGCACAACAGCAGGAAGATGCCCGAGATCAGGCCCAGCCTGTGTGTCTTGAACTTGCGCCAGACCAGCACCCAGTTGGGAGCGTCTAGGTCCTTGCGCTCCAGCTCCTGCAGGGCGGCCTGCGGGTCGAACGGGGCGTCATCGACATAGCGGCCATCGGGAAGTCTACTCATGCCTCACGCCCCTCGTAGCGGATGCGCGGGTCAAGCATGACCAGCAGGATGTCGGAAATCATGGTGCCGATCAGGGTCAGCAGGGCCACGAACATCAGGATGAAGGCCGACAGGAACTGATCCTGTGTTTTAAGCGCCGTCAGCAGAGTGGGGCCGATGGTCTGCAAACCCAGCACCACCGACACCAGAACCGAGCCCGACACCATCGAGGGCAGCAGGTTGCCGATATCGGCCACGAAGGGGTTGAATGCCACGCGCAGCGGGTATTTCGTCAGCATCCGCGACGGCGCCATCCCCTTGGCGATGGCGGTTTCGACATAGGGCTTGCCCAGTTCGTCCAGCATGTTGGCACGCAGGCGCTGCATCATCGCCGAGGCGCCCGAGGTACCGATCACGAAGGTGGGTACGATCAGATGCACCAGGATCGACTTCATCTTGTCCCAGCTCATCGGCTGGCCTTCGTAGATCGGGTCCATCAACCCGCCGATGGGCAGGTTGAAATAGCGGTGGCCGTAGTAGAACAGGATCAGCGCCAGCAGAAAGTTGGGTGTGGCCAGCCCCAGATAGCCCACGAAAGCGGTCGTGTAATCGACCCAGGTCCGGGATTTGGCCGCCGCCATCACGCCCAACGGCAGGGCCACGGCATAGACGAACAGGATGGCCGCCAGGTTGACCACGACCGTCAGCCACAGCGTGTCGCCCACGATCTCGGCCACGGGGCGGTCGAATTCGAAAGACCAGCCATAGTTGCCCTGCAGCAGCCCCTCGAACCCGTGGGGGCCGGGGATAAACCCCATCCAAATCAGGTATTGTTGCCACATCGGCCGGTCCAGCGCATATTCCTTGCGCAGGAACTCGGCCTTGGCCACGCCCGCCGACTGCCCCGAGGCCTGCAATTCCGCGATCTGGTTGCTGAGATAGTCGCCGGGCGGCAGGTTGATGATCACGAAGATCATCACCGACACCACCAGAAGCGTCAGCAGCATCGTGAAAAAGCGATACACCGCATAGCGGAGCATGATCATCGGTCAGCCCTCGTCAGTCCGCCAAGAAGAATTCGTCGGGCCGGTGCACTCCGAAATGTGCGCCGGGTTCCCATGCCCACATGGCTTGTTCCGGCACGTTGCGCAGGCGGTTGGATAACACGATCGGTTGCGGCGCTCCGTTCAGGATGCCGATGGCATAGACCTGTTCGGCGTGGATTTTGAGCATGGCTTCCCAAGCCGCGCGGCGCTGGTCGTCGTCGGTGGCGACCTGCCAGTCATGGGCCAGTTCCAGAAGGCGCTGCGCCTCGGGCAGATCGGGCGGCTCGCCGGAACCGCCGCCGGTTTGATAGTGCTGACCCCATTTCGGCCAGGACAGGAACACCTGGTCGGTGGGCGCCACGTACAGCGGCGAAGTATAGACCTGCGGGATCCCGTTGTCCCATCCGTACCAGACCGAGGCCATCGTGTTTCCGGCAAACACCCGGTTGCGCAGAATGTCCCGGTCAAGCGGGCGCATCACCAGCTTGACGCCAATCTCGCGCCAGGTGTCGGTGACGATCTGCAGCGCGTTCTCGACTTCTTGCCTTTCGCCGGCGGTTTCGATCACCAACTCCATCGAGCGGCCGTCGGGCAGCAGACGGATGCCGTTCCTGTCCCGCTTGTCCAAGCCGGCTTCGTCCAGCAGGGCATTGGCCTGGTCGACATCGAACTGCGCCCAGGCCTGCGCGTTCTCCTCACTGTAGAAGGGCGAGGCCGGCAGGACCGACATGGCCGCCGGATGCGCCAGTTTGAAATACAGGGCCTGATTGATGGTCTGCCGGTCGATCGCCAGCGACAGCGCCCGGCGGACGCGCACATCGCGCAGCACATTGCGCCAGACCTCGTCTTCATAGTTCAGATTGGGATATATCGCGATCTGCGAGGCGACACCGGTCTTCCACAGCAAGGTCTTGTAGTTGCCCTGCGCCTCGCCCTTTTTCAGGATCGAGGCATCGCGGAAGTCAAGCCCGCGGCCCTGCAGATCGGTCTCGCCGGCATTGGCCTTGGCGGCGACCAGGCCGGGCGCGACGATCTCCATCTCGACCACGTCGATATAGGGCAGTTGCACGCCCTTGGCGTCGATGCGGTGATAGTAGGGATTGCGTACGAAATTGTGCCGGATCTTCTTGCCCGAGCTGGCATTCAACCAAGGCTGAAGAGTCGGCAGTTCGTGGTTGTCGTACTTGTAGAGGTTGTCCAGCTTGTTGTGCAGCGCGGCCCAGCTTTTGACGCGGGCATCGTCAACCTGGAATGCAAGCTCTTCCTTGTCGGCGTATTTCTCGTGATAGCGTTTTAGGAATTCGGCCGGCCGATAGATGAAGGGCGGGCGCGCCTGCGCCAGCGACTGAAGGAAGTTCGGGTTGGGATCTTCCCATTCATAGATCACGGTCGTTTCATCGGGAAACGAGACCTTGGGAAACTTGCCCTCGATCCGCAGGAAATCGGGTGGGCCCGAGGGGCTGAGCAATTCGTTGTTGGCGACGTCCTCCCACCAGTACCGGAAATCTTCCGACGTGAAGGGCTCGCCGTTGGACCATTTGTGGCCTTTGCGCAGATGCAGCGTGAACTTGCGGTTATCCTCGTTCTCGTAGCTGGCCAACAGGTCGGGAACCAGGTTGTAATCGGCATCATAGCCCACCAGCCGCGCATAGCCATAGACGACCATCTGGCGGATGTCCTTGGACCGGGTGACCATGGTGCGCAGGGTGCCCCCCTGTTTGCCAAAGGCGCGGCCCTTGGCCTCCAGATCCACGATCAGCGGCTCTTGCGGGATACGGTCCTGTATCGGTGGCAGGTTCCCGGCATCGACCTCGGTTTTCCAGAATGTGCTTTCCTGCAGATCGGGCGGGGTGTCCGCCTGTGCGGCAAGCCCGAAGGCAGAGGCCAGAACGGTGGCCAGCGTCAGTAATCGAGGGGTCTTAAACATGGCAACGTACCTTATGGCCGGGCTCCATCTCTACCAGTGAAGGTATCACGGTGTCCGAGAAACGAAAGGCGTCATCCCAACTGTCCGGTGATCCGGCGCCTAGGGCGACGAGCTTCAGGTCGATAGGGCGGTTGATGTCGGGCTCGGGCTGGGCCGCGATCAGCGCCTTTGTGTAGGGGTGGCGGGGATTGTAGAACAGCGTCTCGGGCGGGGCCTGTTCGACCACCAGCCCCTGCCGCATCACGGCGACCTCGTCCGCGATTCGGGCCACCACTGCTAGGTCGTGCGAGATGAAGAAATAGGACAGGTTCAGGCTGTCCTGCAGTTCCTCAAGTAGTGTCAGGATCTGTTCCTGCACCGAAACATCCAGCGCCGAGGTCGGTTCGTCGCAGATGATCAGCGTGGGGTCCAACATCATCGCGCGGGCAATCGACAGTCGCTGGCGCTGGCCACCGGAAAAGGCATGCGGATAGCGTTTCAACATGTCGGCGTTCAGCCCGACGCGCTTGAGCATCTCGGCCGCCTTTTCGCGTTGCTCCGCCGAGGTGCCGATCCCGTGAATCTCGAGCGGTTCGGTCATCGCGTCTTGAATGCGCATCCGCGGGCTGAGCGAGCTGTAAGGGTCCTGAAACACCATCTGCGCTTTGCGCTGGAACACGGTACGTTCGGCGCGCGTCATCTGATGCACCTGGATCGGATCGTCCTGCGGCGTAGCGCGAAACAGAACCTCGCCGCCGGGATCTGGCAGTTCTGCGCCCAACGCGATGCGCGCGGCTGTGGTCTTGCCCGACCCGCTTTCGCCGACCACGGCCAGCGTTTTGCCCCTTGCCAGCTTCAGGTCGATGCCACGACAGGCGTGGATCAGCTTGTCGGCCTTCCACCCGCGGCCCGCCCGCATCGTGTAGGTCTTGGAAACGCCCTTCATCTCGAGGATCAGATCCTCGTCCGGCATGGGGATGCCCACGGCGTCCTCGTCTGGGATTTCCGGCGCGGCCTCGAACAATTGCTGCGTGTAGGGATGCGCCGGTTCGCTCAGGATCAGCGCGGCGGGACCCGCCTCCATCACGCGGCCCTTGTGCATCACGACCACCTGTTCGGCCATGTTGGCCACCACGCCCAGGTCATGCGTCACAAGGATCAGCGCCATCCCGGTTTCCTGCTGCAGGTCCTTGATCAGCCCCAAAACCTGCGCCTGCGTCGTCACGTCCAGCGCGGTGGTGGGCTCGTCGGCGATCAGCAGGTCGGGCTTGGCCACCATGGCCATGGCAATCATCGCCCGCTGTCGCATCCCGCCCGACATTTCAAAAGGATACGAGTCATAGGCCCGCACGGGATCGGGAAAGCCGACACGTTCGAACTGTTTCAGCACTTCCTTGCGGGCCTCGGATTCCGAGGCCCCGCGATGCAGCCACAAGACTTCGCTGACCTGGTTGCCGATCTTGTGCAGCGGCGACAGCGACCGCATCGGCTCTTGAAAGATCATCGAGATCCGGTTCCCCCGGATGTCGCGCATCCTGCGCTCGCCGAGCGTGGCAAGATCAAGCTGATCCTGCCCGGTGCCGAAGGTGATCGTGCCCTTCCGTATCTGCGCCGCGCGGGGCAGGATACGCAGCACCGCCCGGCATGATATGGTCTTGCCCGACCCGGACTCTCCGACCAAAGCCAGCGTTTGTCCGGCCTCGACATCGAAGCTCACATCTTTGACGACGGAGTCTCCGTCCCCGAAACCAATGCTTAGGTCTCGGACAGACAGCAAGGCCGTCATGCGGAGGTTCCGCCCGTTTGGCCGCCGGTGGGCATGGATTTGATCAACTCCCTGTTTTTTGGACGCAGTTTCGCGCGCCCGGGGGCAACTAGTCAAACACCTTCTTGGGGGAAAACGTCGCGGACTCGCGTCCCTTGGTGCATTGTCCCTACACAAAGCCTTGAGTTTTTGTCATCCAAGGCCCGACCGGTCCGCGCCAACGGGCCTGCAAAGGTATCACGGAGAGATCAGATCGTGCCACATCAACAAAGCCGCTTGGACCTGTTCATCGACCGCATGGTTTCGCAGCGGGCCTGCCTGGATGCCGCCATCGCCCAGACGTCCGGCATGGCCGGTCCGGTGTTCGAACTGGGGCTGGGCAACGGGCGGACCTATCATCACATGATCCAGCGCATCCAGGATCGTCCGGTCTATGTGTTCGAGCGCGCGGTGGCCTCGCACCCGGATTCAACCCCGTCCGAAGATCGTCTGATCTTGGGCGACGTGCGCGAGACGCTGCCCGCCGCGCTGGATCGGTTCGGCGCAACCGCCAGCCTGATTCACGCCGATCTGGGCGGCCACAACAGGGAAAAGAACGATGCCTTCGCCCGCTTCGTGTCGCCGCTGATAGAACCACTACTGGCCGAAGGCGGTTTGATGGTCTCGAGCGACCGGATGTATTTCGAAACGCTGGCGGAACAGCCCCTCCCCGAAGGCGCGGTTCCGGGTCGCTGCTTCATCTACCGGCGCTGAGCAGCGTTCCGCAGGGTCATTTTGCGCAGGGACTCGATCCCGGCACGGCGGGCGGTCTAACCTTCGCGTGACGTTCACGCAAAGGACCGCCCATGCTGTTTTACGATTGCTCTACCGCTCCGAACCCGCGCCGCGCCCGCATGTTCATCGCCGAAAAAGGGCTGCAGATCGAAACCCGCGACATCTCGATCGCCAAGGGCGAGCAACTGAGCGAGGCGTTTCGCAAGATGAACCCCCGCGCCACCATTCCGGTGCTGGTTACCGACGAGGGCGCCGTTCTGACCGAGAACCTCGGTATCGCCGCCTATCTCGAGGCGCGCTTCCCCGAGCCCCCTTTGATGGGGCGGACACCGGACGAGAAAGGGCTGGTGCTGATGTGGAACGCGATCGTCGAACAACAGGGCGGGGCGCCCATCGCCGACGCGCTGCGCAACACGCATCCGGCCTTCAAGGACCGCGCCATTCCCGGCCCGCAGAACCACGCGCAGATCCCTGAACTGGCCGAACGCGGCATCGCGCGCGTCGGGGCGTTCTTCGACCTGCTCGAAGAACGCTTGCAAGACAGCCCCTTCATCGCGGGCGAGGCGTTCTCGCTGGCCGATATCTCGACCTTCGTTTTCGTGGATTTCGCCCGTGTCATCAAGATGCGCATCCCAGAGGGCAACACGGCAACCCGAGCCTGGTTCGACAGCGTGCAGGCGCGGCCCAGCGCCAGTGCCTGACAGCACTGTACAGAAATGTCTAGACAGAAGTGAACAGTGCCCCTAGCGTCCTTTGGGAATCGTCCAGGGGAGGTCGGGATGAAATCGCAGTATCGCGTTGTGGTCATCGGGGGTGGCGTCGTCGGCGCCTCGGTTCTGTATCATCTGGCCAAGTTCGGTTGGTCGGATGTGGTCATGCTGGAACGACGGCGTCTGGCGTCGGGGTCGTCATGGCATGCCGCGGGGGGCATCCACGCGCTGAACGCCGATCCGAACATGGCGGCGCTGCAGGCCTATACGATCGACCTTCTGAGCGAGATCGAGAAGGAATCGGGTCAGAATATCGGCCTGCACATGACCGGTGGTCTGACGTTGGCCGGAACCCCCGAACGGTGGGAGTGGTTGCAGGCGAATTACCGCATCTTCCAGTCCATCGGCATAGACGATTGCGAATTGCTGAGCCCGGAAGAGGCGCAGAAACGCTGCCCGATCATGTCCACCGACGGCATTCTGGGCGCGATGTGGGCCGACCGCGAAGGCTATATTGATACCACGGGCACCGTTCAGGCCTATGCTACCGCAGCCAAAAAGCGCGGGGCAGAATACTATGAGGAAACCAAGGTTGAGGAATTGATCCAAACCGCCGATGGCTGGCAGGTGGTGACCGACCGGGGCACGATCACCTGCGAACATGTGGTCAACGCTGCCGGCCTGTGGGCAAAGCAGGTGGGGCGCATGGCCGGGGTCGAGCTGCCGGTCTCTCCGCTGAAACACCACTATCTGATCACCGACACGGTGCCCGAGGTCGCTGCGGCCGATTTCGAGATGCCGATGACCGTGGATCTAGAGGGCTTCACCTACATGCGGCAGGACCAGAAGGGCGTTCTGGTTGGCATCTACGAGGTCGATCACGAGCACTGGGCCATGGACGGCGCGCCATGGAACTATGGCGAGGAGCTGTTCCAGGAGCAGCTGGACCGCATCGAGAACGAACTGATGCTAGGCTTTCAGCGCTACCCGGCGATCCAGAATGTGGGCATCAAGACATGGGTGAACGGCGCCTTCACCTTCTCGCCGGACGGCAACCCTCTGGTCGGTCCGGTGCCGGGCAAGCGCGGCTATTGGACTGCCTGCGCGGTGATGGCCGGGTTCCTGCAGGGCGGCGGTGTCGGCAAGACGCTGGCCGAATGGATGATCCATGGCGAGCCCGAGGCTGACGCCTGGCCGATGGATGTGGCGCGCTATGGCGACTTTGCCCAGAACAAGCGCTACATCCGCGAAACCACCGGCCAATTCTATTCCCGACGCTTCGTGATGACCTATCCGAACGAGCAACTGCCCGCCGGACGCCCGTTGAAGATGTCGCCGGCCCATGACGCAATGACCGAGGCGGGTTGCAAATGGGGGGTCAGCTGGGATCTCGAGGTGCCGCTTTATTTCGCGCCCAAGGGGTTCGAGGAAACGCCGACGCTCAAACGCTCGAATGCCTTCGACATCGTGGCCGAGGAATGCCGCACCATCCGCGAAGGCGTAGGCCTGATGGACATCACCGGGTTTTCACGGTTCGAGGTTTCGGGGCCGAATGCGGAAATCTGGCTTAACAAGGTGATGGCCTCGAACCTGCCGGGACCGGGCCGCGCGAAACTGGCGCCGATGCTGGGCGAGAACGGGCGGCTCAAGGGCGACCTGACGGTTCTGAACTGGGGCGACGGCACTTGGTGGATCATGGGCAGCTATTACCTGCGGGCCTGGCACATGCGCTGGTTCGACGATCATATGATCGATGGGGTCACCGTGCGCGACCTGGGCGAGGAATATTGCGGCTTTGCCGTGGTTGGCCCGAAATCGCAGGCGGTGGTCGAGAAACTGGCCGAGCAGGATATCTCAACCCTGAAATTCATGGGCTGCGGTGACTACGACATCGGCCTCGTGCGCGCCCGCGTCGCCCGCATGTCGGTCACCGGCGAAAAGGGCTATGAGATCAACTGCCGCTGTGGCGACCACATCGCCCTGCGCCGCGCGCTGCTTGAGGCCGGAGCCAGCGAAGGCATCCGCGAATGCGGCTTCAACGCGATGCTGTCCACGCGGCTTGAGAAGAGCTTTGGCATCTGGTCGGCCGAGTTCACCCAGGCCTACACACCCGGCATGACCGGCTTGGACCGCTGGATTGACTGGGACAAGGATTTCGTCGGTAAGGACGCAGCTCTGGCCGAGCGTGAGGGCAACGGCCCGGCGCAGGTTCAGGTGACGCTCGAGGTGGACGCGCTGGATGCGGATGCCAGCGGGTACGAGCCGGTCTGGGCGGGCGACCAGCGCGTGGGTTTCGTGACCTCGGGCGGGTATGGCCACTATATCGGCAAGTCGCTGGCGATGGCGCTGGTGGACCGGGACAAGGCACAGCCGGGAACCGAACTGTCGGTGCACGTGGTCGGGGTCGAGCGTCCCGCGCGGGTGATCGCGCCGTCGCCTTATGACCCCGAGGGCAAGGCGATGCGGGGCTGATCGTGGCGGCGCGGGGCAGGGATCGCCGTCGGCGGGGCCGGGGCGCTGAGGCCGCACCCGCGACCCATCGGGATGTTAACTATCGCCAGTTGCGCAACCCGTTTCCGGTGATGGAGGTCTTTCCCGCCGACCAGATCGCCGACATGCACGAAACCGCTCTCCGCACGCTGGAGGAACTGGGCGTCAAGGTCCTGCTGCCCGAGGCGCGGCGCCTGTTCGCCGCCGCGGGGGCGCGGGTGGATGAAGACAGCGAAATGGTGTTCATCGGTCGCGATCTGGTCGAGGCTGCGGTAGACTCGGCCCCGAAATCCATCGCCTGCCGGGCAGGGGCGCGGCATCGCGACTTCACGCTGGAGCTGGGCAGCCTGGTGTTTCAACCCGGCGCAGGCGCGCCCAATGCCACCGATCTGGAACGCGGCCGCCGCCCGGCCAGCGGGCAGGATTACCTCGAGTTCCTGAAGCTCACCCATCATTTCGACGTGTTCCAGATGATTTCGCCGCAGGTCGAGCCGCAGGACGTGCCGACTCACCTGCGCCACTATTTCACCACGCAGGCGCAGATGGAGTTGACCGACAAGTTTCCGTTCTTCTTCTCGCGCGGGACGCCGCAGGTGATGGATTGTTTCCAGATGCTGACCGTCGCGCGGGGCCTGCCGGATGACGAGTTTCGCGCCCGGCCGCATTGCTACACCATCATCAACACCAACAGCCCGCGCACGCTGGACATTCCGATGGCGCAGGGGCTGATCGACTTTGCCCGTCACGGGCAGATGTCGATCATCACGCCGTTCACGCTGATGGGAGCGATGGCGCCGATCACGGTCGCGGGCGCGATCACCCTGTCCCATGCCGAGGCGCTGGCCGCCCTGACCCTTACCCAACTGGCCAATCCCGGCGCGCCGGTCTGCTATGGCACCTTCACCAGTAACGTGGACATGAAATCAGGCGCCCCGGCCTTTGGCACGCCCTCGCATTTCCAGGCCTCACTGGCAGCGGGGCAACTGGCGCGGCATCTGGGCCTGCCGTGGCGGTCGGCGGCCGGGTCGGCCTCTAACGCCAATGACGTGCAGGCCGCCAATGAAAACCAGTTCGGGCTGTGGGGTTGCCTGATGGCGGGGGCCACGGTGATCATCCATTCGGCCGGCTGGCTGGAAGGGGGGCTGACCGTGTCCTTTGAAAAGCTGGTCTGCGATGCCGAGGTGCTGAACATGGTGGCCGAGCTGTGTGCTGGGGCTCAGGCAGGCCAAGCCGAGATCGGGTTCGACACTGCCTTGCGCGAGGTCGAGCCCGGCAGCCATTTCTTTGCCGCCAGCCAGACGATGGAGCGCTACACCACCGAATTCTATGAACCTCACCTGCATGATTATGCCAATTTCGGCACCTGGACCGAACGCGGATCGGTCGATGCGAACCACCGGGCCACTGCGGTTTGGCGCGACATTCTGAAAAATTTCGAACCACCCGCGCAGGACCAGCCGGGGCTGGACGCCATGCGCGACTTCATCGCGCGCCGAACCGCCGAGGGCGGCGCACCCCCGGAGAGTTGAGATGAACAGCAAACCCATCCTGCATCGTGACGACCCCAAGGCCGAGCCGCTTGTCGGCAACGTCAAGGTCACGCGCGATGACTGGTTGAACGTGGCGATGGATGTCTTGATCTCGGATGGGGTCGAGCAGGTCAAGGTGTTGAACCTGGCTGACCGCATGGCGGTGTCGCGGTCCTCGTTCTACTGGTACTTCAAGTCCCGGCAGCACCTGCTGGATGCGCTGCTGGATCGCTGGCAGGCCACCAACACCGCCGCCCTGATCGCGCAGGCCGAAGCCCCGGCCGAGACCATCACCGCCGCCGTCTGCAATGTGCATCGCTGCGTGGTCAACACCGCCTTGTTCGACACGGCGCTGGATTTTGCCGTGCGCGACTGGGCGCGGCGGTCGGGCAAGGTGCGGCGGATGCTGGACCAGTCCGATGCGCGCCGCCTGGCCGCGCTGCGCGCCATGTTTGCCCGCTATGGCTATGAGGCGGTCGAGGCCGAGACCCGCGCGCGCGTGCTGTACTACATGCAGATCGGCTATGATCTGGCCCAGTTGAACGAGCCGTTGGCGACGCGCCTGTCGTTGGTGCCGCATTACCTGTACGTCTTTACCGGGGTCGAACCGCGGCCCGAGGAAATCGAGGAATTCAGCGCCTATGCCAAGCGCTGCTGGGAGGGAGGATCAAGCCATGAGCCAGCCTGACGCAATCATCATCGGAACCGGCGTGATCGGCGCGGCCATCGCGTTCGAGATGGCCAAGGCCGGGTGGAAGACCCTCTCGCTGGACCGCAACGCGCAGGTGGGGCATGGCTCGACCGCCGGGTCCTGCGCGATCATCCGGATGCACTATTCCACCTTCGACGGCACAGCCTTTGCGTGGGAGGGCTATCACTACTGGCGCGACTGGGCCGACTATCTGGGCCTGCCCGACGGGGCCGATCTGGCGCAGTTCCGCGAGACCGGGTGCCTGGTCATGAAGACCGAGGCCAACGGCCACTTGGAAAAACACAAGAAATACAGCGCCGAGTTGGATTGCCCCTTCGAAGAATGGTCAGCCGAACAGATTCTCGACCGCCTGCCGATCTACTCTCTTGAAAGTTTTGCCCCGGCCAAGCGGATGGACGACCCGGAATTCGGCCAGCCGAACGGGGCGCGGATGGGCGGCGGGGTATTTTGGCCTAAGGCGGGTTATGTAACCGACCCGGCCTTGTCGGCGCAGAACCTTCTGGATGCTGCCAAGCAACACGGCGCGCAGGTACGGACCGGGGTCGAGGTCGTAGAAATCTTGCAGGAAGGTGGCAGGGTCAAAGGCGTCCGGCTGGCCTCGGGCGAAGAGATTCACGCGCCCGTGGTGATCAACGTGGCCGGGCCGGGATCGTCGATCATCAACCGCATGGCGGGTGTGCTGGACGACATGACCATCGAAACCCGCCCGCTGCGGCAGGAGGTGGTGCATGCGCCGGCGCCCGAAGGGTTCGATTTCGAGCGTCAGGGAACCATCGTATCGGACAGCGATATCGCCTGCTACTGCCGGCCAGAACACGGCAACCACATCCTGATCGGATCCGAGGACCCGGACTGCGACCCGCATCAGTGGTGCGAGGATGACGTGCACTACAACCACGACTTCACGGACCAGTGGACGACGCAGGCGATGCGATACGCGCAGCGCGTTCCCAACCTGGGCATCCCCTCGCGGATGCGGGGGGTCGTGGATCTTTATGACGCCTCGACTGACTGGATCCCGATCTATGACAAATCCAGCCTGCCGGGCTTTTACATGGCCTGCGGCACCAGCGGGAACCAGTACAAGAACGCGCCGATCGCGGGCAAGATGATGGCCGCGCTGGTGGAGTATTGTGAGGGCGGTGCGGATCACGACGCCCAGCCCCTGCAATTCGAGCTGCCCTATATCAAACGTACCATCGACGTGGGTTTCTATTCCCGCAAGCGGCCCATCAACGAGGAAAGCAGCTTTTCGGTCCTTGGCTAGCCATGCCGGACAAATGCGCTAGCTCTCGGGAAACACTGAGAGAGGGCGTGTTCGATGGCGGAGAATGATACCAGAGTTCTTATCTTGGGAAGTGCGCCCGCAGCACTGGCGGCGCGGGATTGGGCGCGCGGGGCGTTCACTCATATCGTGGCCATCAACAACGCCTGGCGCATCCGCGAAGATTGGGATTTCCTGATCCATCCCGAGGATTTTCCGGCCGAGAACCGCCCCGACTGTCTGACAGCGACGCAGCGCATCGTGACGGCGCAGGATTATGTCCCGATCCAGAACGCGTATGGCGGCTTCGTCTATGCCGGTGGCACCATGGCCTTTACCGCCGGGTACTGGGCGCTGGGCGATCTCAAACCATCGGTACTGGCCTACTTTGGCTGCGACATGGTCTATCCGCGCTCGGGCAATACCCATTTCTACGGCCAGGGAACGGCCGATCCCTTGCGCGCCGACGTCACCTTGCGCTCGCTCGAGGCGAAATCGGCACGGCTGGCGCTGCTGGCGGCGCGTCAGGATTGCAATGTGGTGCGGTTGTCCTCCGGACCCAGCCGGCTGGTCTATCCATCCGTTTCGCATACAGAAGTGATCCCCGAGGCCCTGCCGAGCACCGAACACGTCGATGCTCTGCTGCAGGCCGAGTGTGAGGTCGGTTACGTGGTGCCATCCGGCCGGTATTGGGAGGTCGAAGACCGGTTCGATCCAGCCGTTGTCGACCGGCTGGATGCGGCTTGGCTCGCAGCTTACAAGGCCTCGGTGCTGGATCAGGCGGCCTGAGCGCGCGGCGCGCGCAACAAGTCTTCGACCTTTCGTCTGGCAGTCTCGGCCGCTTGTATCCGAACCGGGCCATAACCGCGGATCTCGTCAGCGCAGGCCAGGATGCTTTGCCACGTTTCGGCATCCCGATCGCCGTACTCGGCCACAACGCGGTCCAACAGCCCCTGATACCAATTCAGCAGATCGCGGTGGAGGCGCGCTTCGGCGTGATAGCCAAACGGATTGAGAGCTGTTCCGCGCAGCGCCCGCATCTTTGACAGGCCCCGCAGAACCGGCTGCATCCAAGGTCCGAACGCCTTTTTCAGCGGTCGGCCCCGTGCGTCCGTTTTGCGGCTCAGCAGGGGCGGAGCCATGTGAAAGCGGACCGCAAAATCGCCCTCGAACTGGTTGGCCAGGTCCTGGGCGAAATGGTCCGAAGTCATCAGCCGCGCGACTTCGAACTCATCCTTGTAGGCCATGAAGCGGAACAGGTTGCGAGCGACGCTGCGCAGCAGGGTCTCGTCAGCCTGCGGCAGCGCCGAGCGGAGGGCGGCGAAACGATCGGCATAGGCCTGCGCGTATTTTGCGTTTTGATACTCGGTCAGGTAGGCGGTGCGGCGCGCAATCATCTGATCCAGTGTTTCGTCCGAACCAAAGTCGTCGGAAGGCAGCGCCAGAACGTCCGGACGAACCGCCATGTTGCGCCCGATTGCAAAAGCCAGACGGTTCTTCTCGACAGCGACACCGTTCAGCAGGATCGCCTGACCCAGCGCGACATGCGATACCGGCACAAGACCGTGCTGCCACGCAAAACCCAGCATGATCACATTGGCAAACACGGCATCACCCAGCAGGTTTTCCGCCACCGCGTTGGCGTCGAAACCGAACAGGTTTTCCGCCCCAACCACGTTCTGAATTGCCTGTTCACGGGCTTTTACCTGCAACTGAGCGTCGCGGCGCAGAACGATATCGCCGGTCGGCATTTCCGCCCGGTTCAGGACCACGCGCGTACCCTTGCGGTAATGCGCCGAGGCTTTGGGGGCCGAACTGACGACGACGTCGCAACCAATCACCGCATCGGCCGCGCCCTGATCAATGCGGACCTGGTTCAGCGCGTTTGGAGTGTCTCCCAAACGGATATAGCTGAGAACGGTTCCGAATTTCTGAGCAAAGCCTGTGAAATCCAGGACCGAGGCGCCTTTCCCCTCGAGATGGGCCGCCATCGTGATCAGCGCACCAACTGTCACCACGCCTGTGCCGCCCACGCCGGTGACCAGCAGCTCGAACGGTTTGTCCAGGCGGGGCAGGGTAGGGTCGGGGAGCCCGTCCTCGAGTTTTGCCAGATCCAGCTTTGCCATGCGTTTGCGGCGTTCGCCGCCTTCGATGGTCACGAAGCTGGGGCAGAATCCGTTGAGACACGAGAAGTCCTTGTTGCACGAGCTCAAATTGATCTTGCGCTTGCGGCCGAGCGGGGTTTCGCGCGGCTCGACGCTCAGGCAGTTGGATTCGACCGAGCAGTCGCCACAGCCTTCGCAGACCAGGTCGTTGATCCAGACGAACCGCTTGGGGTCCTCCATCGTGCCGCGCTTGCGGCGACGGCGCTTTTCGGTGGCGCAGGTCTGTTCATAGATCAGGACGGTCACGCCCGGCGTCTCGCGCAGCTCGCGTTGCAAGGTGTCCAGTTCGGCGCGGTCGTGGAAGGTTGTTTGCGCCGGGAAATCGGCGTGGTGGAATTTAGAGATGTCGTCCGAAACGATGGCGATCCGCTCAACGCCCTCGGCGCGGCAGGTCTGGGCGATGCCGGCCACGCTGACCGGCCCGTCCACCGGCTGGCCACCGGTCATGGCCACGGCGTCGTTGTAGAGGATCTTGTAGGTGATGTTGGTCCCGGCCGCGACCGCCTGCCGGATCGCCAGCGAGCCCGAGTGATACCAGGTGCCCTCGCCGAGATTCTGGAAGATGTGCTTGCCGCCGTTGAACTTGGACGCCACCACATGCGGCACGCCTTCGCCGCCCATCTGGGCATAGCCGACGGTATGGCGATCCATCCACGAGGCCATGACGTGGCAGCCGATGCCACTTGCCGCGATCGAGCCGTCGGGCACTTTGGTCGAGGTGTTGTGCGGACAGCCCGAGCAGAAATAGGGCGTGCGGGTCGCGCCAGGCACGTTGATCAGTTGCGGTGGATGGTCGGTCAGCGCCTTGGCCTTGGCCAGCAGGTCCTCCTCGGGGAAGAACCGGTGCAGGCGGTCGGCCACGATGGGCACCAGCATCAACGGGCTGAGCTCGCCCGTCCAGGGGATCAGCGGTTCGCCGTGGCTGTCGTATTTGCCCACCATCTTGTGCGGCTTGTCGCCCGGCCAGTCATAGAAATATTCCTTGAACTGGCTTTCGATGATGCCGCGCTTTTCCTCGACGACCAGCACCTCGGCCTTGCCCTTCACGAAGCGCAGCGCGTTGCGCCGCGCCAGCGGCCAGACCATGCCGACCTTGTAGATGTCGATGCCCAGACGGCGGCAGGCGGCCTCGTCCAGTCCCAGCAGGCGCAAGGCCTCCATCAGGTCCAAATGCGCCTTGCCAGTGGTGACAAAGCCGAACTTGGCGTTGTCGATATCATAGACGCGCCGGTCGATCGGGTTGGCCTCGGCAAAGGCGCGCACGGCGCGCAGCTTGTGCTGGATGCGGGTCTCGATCTCGGGCGAGGGCAGGTCGGCGGCGCGCACATGCAACCCGCCGGGGGGCAGGTCGATCTCGGGCAGGATGAACTGTCGGTCGGGGCGCAGCTCGACCGAACGGGCGCTTTCGACGGTTTCCGAAATCGCCTTGAACCCCACCCAAGTGCCGGAGTACCGCGACAGAGCAAAGCCGTATTCGCCGAATTCCAGATACTCCTCGACCGAGGCCGGGTTCAGCGTGGGCATGAACCATGCCATGAAGGCCACGTCGGACTGGTGTGGCATGGATGAGCTGACGCAGCCATGGTCGTCGCCGGCCACGACCAGCACGCCGCCCTTGGGGGCCGAGCCATAGGCGTTGCCGTGTTTCAATGCGTCGCCTGAGCGGTCGACGCCCGGCCCCTTGCCGTACCACATCGAGAAGATACCTTCGAATTCGCATTGCGGGTCCAGGGTCGCCTGCTGCGCGCCCAGAACGGCGGTTGCGCCCAGATCTTCGTTCACGGCGGGCATGAAGGTGATGTTGTCGGATTTCAGCCGTTCGCGCGCGCGCCACAGTTCCAGATCCAGCCCGCCCAAGGGCGAGCCGCGATAGCCCGAGACGAACCCGCCCGTGTTCAGCCCGGCATCGCGGTCGCGCCGAGCCTGATCCATCAGGATGCGTGCCAGCGCCTGCGTGCCGGTCAGGAATACCCGGCCGGTGGTCTGTTCATAGCGGTCTGCAAGTTGATAGGTCCGAAGTGCGCTGTCGTGGTGGCTCATGGTTGGGGTCCGCGCGTAGTTTTGAACCCGAGAATTCTGGACCGATCTGCGTGAAAAATCGTTCCAATTTCTCCGAGAAAATAGGTATTATCCGAAAAATTTGTTCACAAATATGCGATTTTTGAAATAATCTGGGCGCATGTTGGAGCTGGACGACAGAGATCGCCGCATCCTGGCGCTTTTGCAGAAGAACAGTCGCATGTCGAATGCCGATCTGGCGGATGCGGTGGGTATGTCGGCTTCGGCCCTTTGGCGGCGCGTGCGCGCGCTGGAAGAGGCCGGTGTCATCGAACGCTATGGCGCGGTCGTGAACCCGGCCGCGATGGGGTTGGCGTTCGAGGCGATCGTGCATGTGCATCTGACCCGCCACGACCCGGACCGGATCGTGGAATTCATCCGCGCGATCGAGACATGCAAAGAAGTGCAGGAGTGCTATTCCACCACCGGCCAGGCCGACTACCACCTGCGGGTCCTGTGCCGGGATCTGGCTGCCTACAATGAGTTTCTCGAGAATTTCCTGTTTCGACTGCCGGCAGTTGCCAGCGCGCAGACGAATGTCGTCCTGCGTCCGGTCAAGCGCAACCGGCCGGTCGAGCTGTGATCATCTGGGCACGAACTCGACCCATGCCCAGGCCATGCCGACATAGGTCAGGTTGTGTAAAAACTGATCCAGCCCCGCCGCGCGCCAATACGCCGCCTGGTTCGGTTGCAACTGCTTTTTGTCGGAATAGCTGGCCTTGGCGAAGTCGATGTTGAAGTGGATGATCCACTCCAGCGCCACGATCATCAGAATGAAGGACAATGGGGCGCCGAAGATCACGAATACGATGACCGAGCCGATGACATGCACCAGCGCATGCTGGGCGCGCCCAGCATGGAAATACACCCCGCGCCCCGACAACATCTTGGGGGTCTGGAGATAGAAGTCGGCAAACATGTGCTTGACTTGAAGCAACGCAACCAAAAGCAGCACTGTGCCCAGTGTGGCAGGCAAATGAACCCTCCCGATATCATCCCCAGCACAGATTAGGTGCAAATTCCCGCGTTCGCAAATGAACTAGTTCACACAAGCCGAATTAGTTTCCCGCCACCTGAATCCGTTTGCGTCGCCGATTGCGAATGCTGTACCGTCGGCCTGCTTTGTTCATTCGAACGTTGCCAGTTTTGAGATTTGGTTCATCAGCAGGGGCAGGCGCCATAGAACGTTCGATTTTCGGGTTTATCTGGAAGTACTCAAAACGCGATCAGCTGATCCTGTTGGCCGTGACGGCGACCCTTTTCCCACTGCTGTATCTGACGCTGGAACTGCCCAAGCGCATCATCAACGATGCGATCGGCGCCTCGAGCGAGGTGGTCGATGTCTGGGGCTTTGCCCTGGAACAAACGACATTCCTAATCATTCTTTGTTTTGCGTTTTTGGCCGCCGTCCTGGCGCATGGCTTGATGAAAATGCGCATCAACACCATGAAGGGCGTTCTGAGCGAACGCATGCTGCGTCGGTTCCGCTATCAGCTGATCCGGCGGGCGGTGCGGTTCCCGCAGCCCTATTTCGAACGGGTCAGCCAAGGCGAGCTGGTTTCGATGATCACCGCCGAAAGCGAGCCGATGGGCGGCCTGATGGGCGACGCGATCAGCCAGCCGGTTCTGCAGGCCGGGCAGATGCTGACCATCCTGTCCTTCCTGTTCCTGCAAAGCGTCTGGTTCGGCCTGGCCGCTGTGGCGCTGATACCAGTGCAGGCCTGGCTGATTCCGCGGCTGCAACGGCAGATCAACCTGCTCAACAAGCGTCGCATTCAAGAGGTCCGCGTTCTGGCCGCCCAGATCGGCGAAAACGCGGCCGGCGCGGCCACCCTGCGCCAGAACGGCGGATGGCGCTATCGTCTGGCGTTGATCTCGGCGCAGCTGGGCCGATTGTTCGGCATCCGGTTCGAGATCTACCAGAAGAAATTCTTCATGAAGTTCATCAACAACTTCATCACCCAATTGACGCCGTTCATGTTCTACCTGGTGGGCGGTCTGTTGGTGCTGCAGGGGTCGGTGTCATTGGGGGCGCTGGTGGCCGCCCTGGCCGCGTACAAGGATCTCAGCTCGCCCTGGAAGGAACTGTTGACCTACTATAACCAGACCCAGGACATGTCGCTGCGGTGGGAGGTGGTGATCGAACGCTTCGCCCCCCAGGGAATGCTGGATGAAAGGCTGTTCGACGGCACGCCCGAGGACGTTCCGCACCTGAAGGGCGACATCGTGCTGGATCAAGTGACGGTGCGCGATCTGGACGGGAACCAGATTCTGGACGATCTGAACCTGACCTTCGGTGCCGGCCGGACCATCGGCATCGCCGCCCCCAGCGAGGAAGACCGCCGCGCGCTAGCCGATCTGCTGACGCGCGAGATCCTGCCCGGATCGGGCAAGGTCGAGGTCGCCGGGCAGGATCTGTCGGGCCTGCATCAGGCGGTGATCGCCGCCCGGATCGGGCATGCGACCTCGCGCCCGGTGATGTTTCAGGGAACCATCGGCGACAACGTGATGATGCCGCTGCGGCAGCGCCCGTTGACCCCACCGCCCGACGATCCGGACTTTCAGGAAACGCTGCGCGCTGGCAACAGCGCCGATCCGCTCGACGCCGAATGGCTGGAACCGTCGCTGGCCGGGTTTGAAACCACCCAGGACCTGCGGGACTGGTGGCTGAAGCTGATCGAGGGGATGGGTTCGGGACCGACCCTGTTTCAGCGCGGGGCCGAGCAGGTGTTCGATCAGGACCTGCACCCCGAACTGGCCGCCCGATTGATCGAACTGCGGCCGGTGGTGCAGGATGCCATTCGGACGGCCGGTCTTGAACAGCAGGCGCTGCTGTTTGACCGTGCGTCCTACAATCCGGCGCTGCCTGTGGCCGAAAATCTGTTGTTTGCGGTTCCGCGCGTTCCGGTGACCCAGCAGTTGCTGGCGCGGCAGACCGTTTTTCTAGGTCAGTTGCGTGAGCTGGGGCTGGACGAGACGCTGGTGGCGTTGACGCGCGACGTGATCGAAATGTTGCGGCAGATCTTCGGGCTGGATGGAACCGACCACCCGCTGTTCCGGAAACTGGGGCTCGAGGCCGCAACCTACGAGGCGGCGGTCGAACTGGTCGAGCGGACGCGCGAGACCGGGGCTGCCGGGCTGGATGACGAGCAACTGGCCAGCTTGCTGGCGGTGCCGTTCGTGATCTCGGCCGAGCAGATCGGGCCGGCCTTTTCCGACGAGTTGAAGAACCGCATTCTGGAATTGCGCCACAGCCATTCTCACAAGCTGATGGAGCGGCTGAACGACGTATTCGCGCCGCTGGATCCCAACCAATTCGCCCCGGGCCTGACGGTGTTGGAGAACGCGCTGTTCGGCAAGGTCAGCCAGATCGGCGGCGCCCGCTCGGACGAGGTGCGCAAACTGGTCGCCGATGTGCTGGCCGAGAACGGCGCGCGCCCGATGGTGATCGAACTGATCTACGACATCCCGGTCGCGCTGGGCGGGCAGAACCTGCCGGCGGCCCTGTCCGAGCCGCTGGCCTTCACCCGCGCCACGATCAAGAAGCCCGACATTCTGATCCTGGAAAACGCGCTTGCCAGCTATGGCATGGAAACCCAGATCGCGGTGTTCCGGAACCTGCGGGCGCTGCTGCCCGACACCACGATCATCTATCTGAACGATCAGTTCCAGACTCCGGGCGTGTTCGACATGTATGTCGAAATCCGGCAAGGTCGGGTCGTGTCAGATCAAATCGCATCCGAATCCGAAGGCGAAGGCGCAGCCTCGGCCGATCTGGTCCGCAAGCTGCGCGCACTTGAACAGACGCCGTTGTTTTCGGGGTTGGACCGGCGGCAGTTGCGCCTGCTGGCCTTCGGGGCGCAATGGTATCGCGCCAGCGCCGGAGAGGTCGTTTTCCTGAAAGACGATCAGCCCACCGACGGGGCCTATATGATCATCGAGGGCGAGGCGGGATTGTACCTGCCGCAAGAGAGCGGCCCCGACCAATTGGTGACCCGCGTCGGGCCGGGCACCCTGGTCGGCGAATTGGGGCTGATCCGCAAGGAGCCCCGCGCGCTGAGCATGGTGGCCGAAACCGATTTGACCTGTCTGCGCATCGGCGAAGAAGAGTTCCTGGCCGTGGTCGAAAACGACGCGGCGACGGCGTTCAAGTTGATGCAGGTGATCGCGGGGTATGTCTCGCGCTGATCCGGGTCAGCTTTGCGGCTTGCAGTACAGCGAATACAGCAGATCGATGACCTGCGCCGTGTTCCCGTCCGCAAGCGAATAAAAGACCGCCTTGCCCTCGCGTCTGGTCGAAACCAGCCCTTCAGCCCGCAGCCGCGCCAACATCTGGCTGACTGCGGCCTGGCGCAGATTCAGCAGTTTCTCCAGCTCTCTCACCGACTTTTCGCCGGCGCTCAGGTGGCACAGGATCATCAGCCGCCCTTCATGGGCGAGGGTCTTGAGGAACGCGGCGGCTTGGGTCGCGCTTGCGGCCATGTCCAACGTTGGTTTGGCGGGCTGAAATGTTCGGTCAGTGTCTGGACGGGTCAAGATACACCTTGCAGCGCTGAAGATCGGGCCGGGCCTGTATGCACCAAGCCGCCCGGCCTTGTCACCCCTCGGTGGCAGGGGCGCCGCCTTGGAAGGCATTGCCGTTGACATAATCGCAGGGGTCTTCCTGCATCTGCAGGTGCAGACCGTCGCCGGAATAGGGATGGGCGCGGGCCAGATCCTCATCGACCTCAATACCCAGACCAGGGGCCAAAGGCGGTTCGACAAAGCCGTTCTCGACCCGGATCGAGCCCTTGATCAGCCGGTCATGAAACGGCGTTTCGATGGTCTCCAACAGCAGCAGGTTCGGGATCGAGGCCGCGAGATGGATGTTTGCGGCCCATTCCACCGGCCCGGCGTAGAGATGCGGCGCCATCTGCGCGTTGAAGACCTCGGCCATGGCGGCGACCTTCTTCATCTCCCAGATACCACCAGCCCGCCCCAAAGCGGGTTGCAGGATCTCGGCCGCACCGGAGCGCAGGACCGCGCCGAATTCGGCCTTGGTGGTCATCCGCTCGCCTGTGGCCACGGGAATGCGGACATTGCGCGCGACGCGGGCCATGTCCTCGATCATGTCCGGAGGGGTGGGCTCTTCGAACCACAGCGGCGAGTAAGGTTCGATTGCCTGCCCAAGGCGGATGGCGCCCGCGGTGTTGAACTGGCCATGGGTGCCGAACAGCAGGTCGGCCTTGTCGCCCACGGCCTGGCGGATCGCCTTGCAGAAGGCCACCGACATCGAGATGTCGGACATGGCCGGCATATGCCCGCCGCGCATCGTGTACGGACCGGCCGGGTCGAACTTGACCGCGGTGAAGCCGCGCCGGACCATTTCGGCGGCGCTTTCCCCGGCCTGTTCGGGCGAGGTCCAGAAATCGGTCAGATTGTGCTGCGGCAGCGGGTACAGATAGGTGTAGGCGCGGATGCGATCGTTCATCCGGCCGCCGATCAGAGCGTATACCGGGCGGTCCCGGTCCTTGCCCAGAATGTCCCAACACGCGATTTCCAGCCCCGAGAATGCCCCCATCACAGTCAGGTCGGGGCGCTGGGTGAAGCCGCTGGAATAGGCGCGGCGGAACATCAGCTCGATATTCTCGGGGTTTTCGCCGGCCATGTGGCGGTCGAACACGTCACGGATGACGTGTTTCATCGCCTCGGGGCCGACCGAGGAGGCATAACATTCTCCCCAGCCCGTGATGCCGGTGTCGGTGGTGACCTTCACCAGAATCCAATAGCGCCCGCCCCAGCCCGGCGCGGGCGGAGCGGTCACGATGATGTCGAGATCCTGTAGTTTCATCCGGTCTCCTCCCGCCGGTGGTCCGGGGCCGTCAGCCCCGGTCAAATACGATGACGTTGCGCTTGGCCGACCCGGTCTTGGTGTCCTCGATGGCCTCGTTGATCTGTTCCAGCGTCCAGCGACCCGAGATCAGCTCGTCCAGCTTCAGCCGCCCCTGTTCATACAGATCGATCATCCACGGAATGTCGCGTTGGATCACCACGTCGCCCATCTTCGACCCGACCATGCCCTGACCCAGTGCTGCCAGAATGACCGGCTCATAGCTGGATTGCGCGCCGGAATGCGGCATGCCGATCATCACCGCCTTGCCACCACGACCCAAATAGCGGGGCGCCTGATCATAGGCGGGGATGGCCCCAACGGTGATCAGAACCGCATCGGCCCCCCGACCGCCCAGGGCCTTGTACGCCGCTTTCCACGGTTCTTTCAGCGTGGCCAGAACCCCGTGCGTGGCGCCGAACTCCTTGGCGATCTCGAGCTTTTCTTCGGTCATGTCGACGGCCACGATCCGCCGGGCCCCGGCCAGCCGCGCGCCCTGGATGGCGTTCAGGCCCACCCCGCCCGCGCCGATGACCACGACATCCTGACCCGGGCGCAACTGCGCGGCGTTGACCGCCGCCCCCACGCCGGTGATCACCCCGCAGGACAGCAGGCTGGCCACGTCCTTGGGCATCGCGTCGGGGATCTTTACGATCTGGCGATGGCTGACCACAACTTTTTCGGCAAATGCGCCACAGGCCATCGCCTGTTCCAGCGGCCCACCGTCCGCCGTGCGCAGCGGCCCGTTCACCGTGTCATAGGGCGTTTCGCAGATCACCGGCTTGCCGCTGGCGCAGGACGGGCAAGACCCGCAAGCGCGGATCAGGGTCACCACGACCGAATCGCCAACCTTGAATCCGCCGCTGACTTCTCCGACGGCCGAGACCACACCAGCGGCCTCGTGCCCGTAGACGGCGGGCAGAAACCCTCCCCACGCGCCGCTGGCATAGGTGATGTCGGAGTGGCAGATCGCCACCGCATCCAGCGTGACCTCGACCTCGCCCATGCCGGGCGGCGCGATCTGGATGTCTTCGATGACAAGCGGTTGGTTGAAGGCGCGGCATACGGCGGCTTTGATGGTCTGCATGGATCCCTCTTTTGGTTTGGGTCACGGTGGCGTTTGAAACCGTGGGCTGCAAGACGGAAAACGTCATTCCCATGTCGTTGTTACATATCGGAAGCCCGGACCCGTAAAAACAACGCGAAGCCCGCCAGCATCAGGCCCATAGCCAGCAGGAAAGGCGCCCCCGGCAGATAGATCGCGGCATCGGGCCGGGCGAACTGCGCAAACACTGCCGTCATGACCAGTGGGGAAAGGATCATGGACAAGGCGTGCAGGGCGGCCAGCACACCTTGCAGCTCGCCCTGTTGCGAATCCGGCGTTGCGCGCGACATCTGCGCCTGCAGCGCCGGGGTGACCATCGCGCCCAAGGCGGTGATCGGGATCAGCATCAGGGCGATGGTGCCATTGGTCAGAAAGCCCAACAGCAGAAAGCTGACGATCTCAAATACCATGCCCAGCAGGATCGTTCTGCGCTCGCCCAGATGCCGGGTGGCCGGGCGGATCAGCCCGCCCTGAACGGCAGCCATGCCCAGCCCGTAAACGGCCAGAGACAGCCCGATCATCTGGGTCGACCAGCCGAACCGCTCGACCGTGAAATAAGACCAGATGGCCGGGTAGACATAGATCGACACCGAATACAGGAAATAGACCCACAGCAGCGGCCTGATACCGGGCAGGCCGGCAATCGCGCGCAGGGCGCTGTCGGGCCGGGCGCGCCGCCACTGGAACGGGCGGCGGTTTCTGTCGGTCACCGTTTCCGGCATGACCAGAAATCCAAGGCAGAAATTCAGCACCGACAGCCCCGCGGCGGCCCAGAACGGTGCGCGTGTGCCATATTCGCCCAGCAGCCCGCCCATCAACGGCCCCAGCACGAATCCGACCCCGAATGCCGCGCCCAAAAGCCCGAAATTGGCTGCCTTGTCATGGGGTTTCGACACGTCGGCGATAAAAGCCGCGGCGGTGGAATGCGTGGCCGCCGTGATGCCGCCCAGAAGGCGCCCGGCCAGCAGCAGCCAAATGCTGCCCGCAATCGCCATCACGACATAGTCCAGCGCCATCATCAGCAGCGACACCAGCAGAACGACCCGGCGCCCATAGGCATCGGACAGATTTCCCAGAACCGGCCCGAACAGGAATTGCATGGCCGCGAAGGCGGTGCTGAGAATGCCGCCCCAGATGGCGGCCGAGGCCAGAGACCCGCCCTGCACCTCGACGATCAGCTGCGGCATGATCGGCATGATCAAACCGATGCCCATTGCATCGATCATCACGGTTCCGAACGCAAAAAGAAAAGGAAGCCGCATGCCTGTGCCAACTGTTATTTTTCGGGCCGAGCCTAGCGAGGCCATGCCGGTCTATGAACCCGCTCGGGGTGGTTTGCGGCGGCAAACGGCTTGTGACGTGCGGTCACTTCCCAACCGCTAGAGCCGGGCGGCCAATCCGCTCAGTTGCTGTGCAAGATGTCCGGGTTGCGAAAAGAAGGGCGAGTGCGAACTGTCGATGGATAGGCGCAGATCCGGTGGTGCGATCTGGCTCATGTCCTCTTGGTATTCCGGGGGAATGGTCCGATCGTCTGTGGCGCGGATATAGGCCTTGGGAACGCGGGCAAAACCGCCGCTCAGGTCCAAAGGCGTGTCCTGGGGGCGGATGGCCTGGGGGCACAACCGCGCAAGGGCATAGCGCACCGTTTCAGGCGCGCAGTCATGATAGAACAGGCCCTCCACCCGTTCCGGCAGGACAGTGTAGGACAGGCCGTCGGCCGATTTTTCAACGGCATCCGCAATGAGTTGTCGCGGAGACTGCCGGCGCATGTCGATCATCGAAAGGCCGGGCCGGGGCACGTAGGCACACAGGTATATCAGCGCCCGCATCCGGTCGGGCGCATGGTCGGCCGCGGCACTGATCGGATAGCCGCCCCAGGAATGCCCGACCAGGATGGTGTCGGGTGTGGACGCCGCAAGTATCGCGTCACGGCAATCGTCAAGGGTGACGGCCGACACCGGCGTCGGGTCTGCGCCGTGGCTGGGCAGGTCGATGGCGCGCGCGCTGTGCCCCAGCGATCTGAGTTTGGGGATCAGGTCGCGCCAGCACCAGGCGCCATGGCACGACCCGTGGATCAACAGAAAATTCGCCACCGGTTCCTCCTTCTCAGACGTGCCCGGTTTCGGCCAGAAAATCCGACAGCAGCGCCGCGTAGTCGCCGGGCCGTTCGACGCAGGGCAGGTGTCCGGCCTTGCGGATCAACTCGAACCGCGAGCCGGGGATCAGATCGACCGTTTCGCGCACAAGGTCCGGGGGTGTTGATCCATCCTCGGACCCGGCGATGCCCAGCGTCGGCAGGCGCAATCCGCTGGTCGGCGTGAAGAAATCGGTTCCCGATATCGCGGCGCTACAGCCCAGGTACCCTTCCAACGGCTGCCGCACCATCATGTTGCGCCACAGGTGGACGTCCGGCGAGGACCGGAACGCCTTGGAAAACCATCGCTCCATCGTCGCGTCGGCCAGGGCTTCGATCCCGCCTTTGCGCGCGGCCGCGATCCGGTCGGCCCATATCGCCGGAGTGCCGATCTTGGCTGCCGTGTTCGACAGCACCATCGCCCTGATCTGGTCCAATCGTTTCACGGCCAGACCCTGTGCAATCATACCACCGATGGACAGTCCGACAAAGACACAGTCGCGGACCTGAAGGTAATCCAGCAATCGCTCGGCATCGCGCACCAAAGCGCCCATCGAATAGGGGCCAGGCGGCTGCGAAGACAATCCATGCCCGCGCTTGTCATAGCGGATGATGCGCAGACCGTCGGGCAGCAACGGCAGGATCGGGTCCCACAGGCGCATATCGGTCCCCAGCGAGTTTGCAAAGACAACGGGTGCCCCGTCAGGGGTTCCGTCCTCGCGATAGTGCAGCTTGACCTCTCCGAAATCCGCGATGTGCATCTGGGCGACCTTTTTCTTTTATTGGGTTTCTGCAGCGTTTGCCGCACCTTATGGCACCTAGCCCGACCGCTTGTCAGGTCAGGAATTCCAATGCCCCGGCAAAGACCTGCGGATCGACATTCCCGCCCGAGGCCACGACGATCACCGCATCGCCCGCGATCTCGTCCTTTCGGAACAGCGCCGCCGCCAGCGAAACCGCACCGCCGGGTTCCAGCACGATCTTCAGGCGCAGAAAGGCCTGGGCCATCGCCTGTAGCGCCTCGGCCTCGGAGACCGCCAGACCGGGCCCGCACAGGCGGTTGAGGATGGGAAAGGTGATCTCTCCGGGTTGCGGCGTCAGGATCGCGTCGCAGATATTGCCGGAGGTAGCCGCATTCGCCTGGATGCTGCCTGCGGCCAGCGAGCGTCTCACATCGTCGAACCCCTCGGGCTCGCAGGGGCGGGCGCGCAGGCCGGGCGCGTGGCGGTCCAGCGCCAGGGCGACGCCGGCAGTCAGACCCCCGCCGCCGCAGCATACCAGAACATCGGCAGTCTCGACACCCAGATCGCGGGCTTGCTGCGCCAGTTCCAGGCCGACGGTGCCTTGCCCGGCGATCACCTGCGGTTCGTCATAGGGGCGGATCAGGGTCAGGCCACGTTCGGCCGCCAGCGCCTCGCCGATATCCTCGCGGCTTTCGGAGGCGCGGTCATACAGCACCACCTCGGCCCCCAGAGCGCGGGTGTTCTCGATCTTCAGCCGGGGCGCGTCCGAGGGCATCACGATGACCGACCTGGTGCCATGCAGAGTTGCGGCATGGGCTACCCCTTGCGCATGATTACCCGAGGAATAGGCAATAACCCCGCGTTTGCGGGCCGCGTCGTCCAGCGCGGAAATGGCCGACCAGGCCCCGCGGAACTTGAAGCTGCCAGTGTGCTGCAGGCATTCTGGTTTCACCAGCACCCGGCGCCCCGCGATCTGGTCCAGAAAGGGCGAGGTCAGCAGCGGCGTTTTGCGCACATGGTCAGCCAGACGGTCGGCGGCGGCTTCGATCAGGTCAATGGTGCTCATGCCAGTTCCAATGTCTTGCGGATGATGTCGAGGGATTGTGGCTCGTCCAGAAACGGGACATGGCCGCGATCGGACACGTCGCCCGTGATCAGGCCGGGATGGCGCGCGCGCATGGCATCGACCGTGTCGCGGCTCAGAAGGTCCGAGTTGGCGCCGCGGATCACGCCTGTTGGCACGGCGCGCAAGGCATCGAACAGGGGCCACAGGTCCGGGGTTTCGCCGGCTTCGATCTGTTCCAGCAAGGCGGTGCGCAGGGCCGGGTCATAGCGCAGGGCCAGTCCGTCGTCGGTTTCTTCGTATTGGAACGCGGCCTGTTTGCGCCAGACCGCAAGCGGAATGTCGGGGAATTGCGGCTCCATCATCTGTTTCAAGGCCACAGCCGCCTGATCAAGCGTTTTCGACACCGGTTTGCGGCCCACATAGTCGATGATCCGGGAGATGCCCTGCGGCTCGATCACCGGGCCGACATCGTTGAGAATCACGGCGGCCAGACGGTCGGGATGCGTGGCTGCCAGCGTCATGGCGATCAGTCCGCCGCGCGAGGTACCCAGGATGCTGGCCCGGTCCAGGCGCAGATGGTCCATCAACGCGATTACGTCCTGCGCCTCTTGCGCCACGGTATAGTTGCGGTAGTCGGGATCGTGGGCCGATTGCCCCCGGCCGCGATAATCCAGCGCGATCATGCGCAGATCGGCGACATGCGGTGCCAGGAACGAGAAATCGAGACTGTTGCGGGTCAGCCCGGCCAAGCACAGAAGCGGCTGCCTCTGGCCGGTGTCCGCGTAGTAAAGGTTCAGTCCATCGGTGGTCGTGAAACGCGGCATCACAGGCCCGCCAGTTCGGGGATGCGCGTCAGGTCGGACAGCACATGGGCGGGTGCCCAAGGCAGCCGGTCCATCGGCTCACCCGCTCGGTTCACCCAGGCCGTGACGAAGCCGTATCCGCTGGCGCCGGCCGCGTCCCAGCCGTTCGAGCTGACGAACAGCACTTCGGACCGGTCGCAACCGAACCGGGCGGGGACAAGATCATAGACCTTGGCATGGGGTTTGAACACGCCGACGCTTTCGACCGACAGCACATCGTCCAGCAACGCGCCGATGCCCGCCGACCTGACGGCGGCGTCAAGCATCGGTGGCGAGCCGTTCGACAGGATCGCGGTCTGCAGACCGCCGGATTTCAAGGCCTTCAGCATCGCGGGTACTTCGGGATAGGCCTGAAGCTCCCAATACAGATCCAGCAGACGCTGGCGCAGGTTTGGGTCGCCCTGAAGGCCGGTCGCGTCGAGCGCCCAGTCAAGCCCGTCCTGCGTAACGTCCCAGAAATCGGCATGGGCGTCGGCCACGGCGCGCAGCCATGTGTATTGCAACTGTTTCAGGCGCCAGTGATTGGCAAGCTCGGGCCATTTGGCCTGCAACGCTTCAAAGCCGGGCTCGGCTGCCGCCTGCCGCGCCGCGGCGGTCACGTCGAACAGGGTGCCATATGCGTCGAAAACGCAGGTCGTGATTGCCATGTGATCCTCCGCCGTGATTGCGCGCAGGTTTGCACAACTGCCCCAGTGGGAAAAGCGCAAAAGGGTTTACAACGGCGCGGCAGGCTCTAGGTTGGGCGGCTCTTTCTACTTCAAGGCCGGAGGCCACCATGACCGCAATCAAACAAGGCGACACCGTTCGCATTCACTACACCGGCACTTTGCAGGACGGCAAAGTCTTCGACAGCTCGGAAGGGCGCGAGCCGCTGGAATTCGCGGTCGGATCCGGCCAGATCATTCCAGGGCTGGATTCGGCCCTGCCGGGGATGGAAGTCGGCGACAAGAAACGGGTCGAAGTGGCGTGCGAAGACGCCTATGGCCCGGTGAATCCTGCGATGCGTCAGGACATCCCGCGCGAAGGCATTCCGGCCGACATTCCGCTGGACCCCGGCACCCAGTTGCAGATGCAGACCCCGGACGGGCAAGCCTTGCCGGTCACCGTGGTCGAGGCCACCGACACCACTGTTACGCTGGATGCCAACCATCCGCTGGCCGGGCAGGATCTGACCTTTGATATCGAGGTCGTTTCGGTCAACTGACCGGTCCGGGCCTATAGCCCGGGCACCAGATCCAACAACGACCCAACCGCGGACCGCAGCTGCGGTTGGGTATAGAACACCCACAAGATCAACAGTGTCGTGAGGGTCAGCAGCAGTTTGCGCGCACGCTCACTGAGGAACCTTTCCTTTCGACGGGCCTGTTGCGCGCGCGGGCTGCTGGCGATTATTCGGTCAAGTTTGCTCATGTGCCGAAACCTGCCGCCGAAAATTGGTCAAATCTTGGCGGCGACAGGGAAAGATCGAGTCACATGAAATCGGGCTGAGGCATGCCCAGAACGTGGAACCCGCCATCGACCCGGATGATTTCACCGCTGGTGCAGGCGCCGGCATCCGAAGCCAGATAAACGGCGGTGCCGCCCACCGCTTCGAGCGTTGCGTTCGAGCGCAGCGGCGCGTTCTGGTCGCAGAACTTGTAGGTCTTGCGCGCACCGCCGATGGCCGCACCGGCCAGCGTCTTCATCGGGCCCGGCGAAATCGCGTTGACCCGAATACCGTCGGGCCCCAGGTCGTTGGCCAGATAGCGGGTCGCCGATTCCAGCGCCGCCTTGGCCACGCCCATCACGTTGTAGTTCGGAACCACGCGGTTCGACCCCTGATAGGTCAGGGTCAGCAGGGTGCCGCCATTGTCCTTCATCATCGGATAGGCGCGACGCGCGACTTCGATGAAGGAATAGGCCGACACATCCAGCGAGTGCTTGAAGTTGGCCCGCGTCGTGTTCAAGAACCGGCCGGTCAGTTCGGTCTTGTCCGAATAGGCGATGGCATGGACCAGAAAGTCGATCGTCGGCCAGCGCGCGGACAATTCGCCAAAGGCCCGGTCCAGCGAGGCGTCGTCGGTCACGTCGGCATCGACCATGAAGTCGCTGCCCAAGCTTTGCGCCAGCGGCTCGAGCCGCTTGCCGAAGGCCTCGCCCTGATAGGTGAAGGCCAGCTCGGCCCCGGCCTCGTGCATGGCCTTGGCGATGCCCCAGGCGATCGAGCGGTCATTGGCTACGCCCATGATCAGACCGCGTTTTCCCTTCAGACAGTTTGACATCTCGATCACCCGTTATACTTGGACAGAACCATGGAGCCATTCGTGCCGCCAAAGCCGAAGCTGTTGGTCATGACACTATCCAAGCCTGCGTTTTCAACCACTTGCGTGGCAATTTCGCCGGGCTGAATGCCTTCGGCCAATGTGTCGACGTTGATCGACGGTGCAATGAAATCATGTTCGAGCATGAGCAGGCAGAAGATCGCCTCGAGCGCGCCCGCCGCGCCCTGCGCATGGCCGGTCATCGACTTGGTCGAAGAAATCGGCGGCACGCTGCCCTCGCCGAAAATGCGGCGCACAGCCTCGACCTCGCCCACGTCTCCGACCGGGGTCGAGGTACCGTGCGCGTTGATATAAGAGACCTTCCGGCCCTCGGGCAGGGTCTGCAGCGCCAGGCGCATGGCCCGCTCGCCACCTTCGCCCGACGGGGCGACCATGTCATGGCCGTCGGACGTCGCGGCAAAGCCGGTCACCTCGGCATAAATCTTGGCGCCCCGCGCCAGCGCGTGGTCCAGATCTTCCAACACGACGATGCCCCCGCCGCCGGAAATGACAAAGCCGTCACGATCCTGATCGAACGCGCGCGAGGCTTTCTCGGGCGCGTCGTTGTACTTGGACGACATCGCGCCCATCGCGTCGAACAGGCACGATAGGGTCCAGTCCAGTTCCTCGCCGCCGCCGGCGAACATCACGTCCTGCTTGCCCATCATGATTTGCTCGGCCGCATTGCCGATGCAGTGCAGCGAGGTCGAGCAGGCCGAGGTGATCGAATAGTTGATGCCCTTGATCTTGAAGGCGGTGGCCAGGTTGGCCGAAATGGTCGAGCACATGCACTTCGGAACGGCAAACGGGCCGATCCGCTTGGTCGCGCCGGTTTTCAGAACGGTCTGATGCGCCGTCAGCATGGCGCTGGTCGACGGCCCGCCCGAACCCGCCACCAGGCCGGTGCGCGGGTTCACGACCTGATCTTCGGTCAGGCCGGCATCGGCGATCGCCTGGCTCATCGCGATATGCGCATAGGCGGCGCCGGGGCCCATGAACCGCAGTGCGCGTTTGTCCACGTGCTCGGCCACGTCGATCTTGAGTGAACCGGCCACCTGGCTGCGAAAGCCGTGTTCGACCATCTGTTCGTTGGCCTCGATGCCGGATTTACCTGCCTTGAGCGAGGCCAGAACCTCTTCGGCATTGTTCCCAATGGAGGAAACGACCCCCAATCCGGTTACGACGACGCGACGCATAAGCGTACTCCTGTATTCCGTTCTGTGCTTGTTGCCGATCAGCTGAGGTCAGCTTTCTGACAATGCAACCTTCATGTCCTTGACCTGATAGATGACTTCGCCATCCGCCTCGACCCGGCCATCTGCCACTCCCATGGTCAGACGGCGGGTTTGCACGGCCTTGGTGAAATCGACGTAATAGGTCAGCATCTTGCGGTCGGGGCGCACCATGCCGGTCAGCTTGACTTCGCCCACACCCAGCGCGTAGCCACGACCCTGCCAGCCCCGCCAGCCCAGGTTGAACCCGGTCAGCTGCCACAGGCCATCCAGGCCCAGGCAGCCGGGCATGATCGGATTGCCGGGGAAGTGGCATTCAAAGAACCACAGGTCCGGGGTGATGTCGAACTCGGCAACCACATGGCCCTTGCCGTGCGCGCCCCCGTCGGCCGAGATCTCGGTGATCCGGTCCATCATCAGCATCGGCGGCGCGGGCAGCTGGGCGTTGCCGGGGCCGAACAATTCGCCGCGGGCGCATTTCAGCAGATCGTCCTTGTCAAAGCTGCTAGGGAATTGGGCCATTCTGCCGCGTCTCCTGCCTGGGGTCTGTTGGTTCAATCTGGCCTCGTCTAGCACCCGTTTGCAAGGTCCTGCAAGAGCAGCCGAACACATCGGGCGGATGGGGCCGATCGGATTGCGAATGAATTTCAATTGAAATTGCCGGCGGACGGCACTTATATATTGGATCAGACAATCGGATTGCGAATTCATGACGGATCAAAGCCGGGACATTGCGACGAACTGGTTGGTGCACGCCGGGCTGCGCCCGACGCGTCAACGGGTTGCCTTGGCCGAACTGCTTGTCGGAGACGGGCGGCACCGCCATGTCACCGCCGAAAGCCTGTTCGAGTCGGCCAAAAAGAGAGGTGATGCCGTTTCGCTGGCCACCGTCTACAACACGCTGCGCGCCTTTTGCGATGCGGGTGTACTGCAAGAGATCACGGTGGACGGGTCCAGAAGCTATTTCGACACCAACACCCATGACCACCCCCATTTCTTCTGGGAAGACGAGGGCCGGCTGAGTGATGCGCCCTCGGATCAGCTGGTGATCCAGCGTCTGCCCCAGGCGCCCGACGGGGTCGAGATCGCATCCGTCGATGTGGTCATCCGCCTGCGCAAGAAGGCCTGACAGGCGCGGCCTTTTCCCCGTTGGTGTCTGCGGCATTTCACGTCGGAACTTCCGGTTGAACTTAGTCGTCGATCGTGCACAGATCGCCGGGCACGTCAGTCGGAGTTCATCATGCCACACCCCCTTGTCACTCCACAGATGATCGATGCCTTTCAGAAGGACGGCGTGGTTCTTGTCAAAGGCCTGTTCGCTGATCACGTTCAATCCCTGCGTGACGGGGTGGCCCTGAACATGGAACAGCCCGGCCCCTATGCCTCGGAAAACAGGAAAAAGGGCGAGACGGGCCGGTTCTTCGACGATTACTGCAACTGGTCGCGCATTCAGCAATTTCAGGAGGTCATCCAGTCTTCGCCTCTGGCCGAGGTCGCCGCCGACCTGATGCAGTCCGAAACCGTGCAGATGTTCCACGACCATGTGCTGGTAAAAGAGCCGGGCACCTCGATGGCCACGCCGTGGCATCAGGATGGGCCCTACTATTTCGTCGAGGGGCGGCAGACGATCAGTTTCTGGTCGCCGCTGGATCCGGTGCGCGAGGCCACGCTGCGGTGCGTCGCCGGCTCGCATCTGTGGGAAAAAGAGGTTCTGCCGACGCGCTGGGTCTCGGAGGAGGGGTTCTTTCCCGACGAAGGCCAGTACATCCCGGTGCCCGATCCCGAGGCCGAAGGGATGCGGATCGTCGAATTCGAGATGGAGCCGGGCGACGCGGTCGCCTTTCATTTCCGCACCCTGCACGGCGCCCGGGGCAACCGCTCGGACCGGCGTAGGCGGGCGTTTTCGGTGCGTCTGGTGGGTGACGACGCGCGCTATGTCGAGCGTCCGGGGCGGACCTCGCCGCCTTTTCCGGGCCATGACATGCGGCCGGGTCAGCGTCTGCGCGAGGACTGGTTTCCGATAATGCTGCGGCGCTGAAGGCGCGGCTTCAGAACCACTGGCCCGGCTCGATCAGGCCCAGTTCGAGCAGTTGGTTGGAATTCCACTGGAACGGAACCGAGTTGGGCCAGCGAAAGCTGGTGATCGGGTCGCCCGGCCCGGACGTGCTGCACAGCGCCTTGGCCGCGCGGAACGAACAGATGGCCGCGGTCAGGTTGTGGTGCCAGGGGCAGGCATAGGTGTTGTACTCGGGCTCGTTGAAGCTGTGGTCTGGCAGAAGCGTCAACCCTTTGCGGGTCTTGAACAGGCCGATGCGGTCGATGCGTCGCCGTTCGTAGGGGATGCGGTCCTCGAACCGCCAGCGCAGCCCGCCCGACATGTCCAGTTGGCGTTCCAGCGGGGTGCCATCCCGGTCGTGCCGGCTGTGGGCGTAGTATCCGGTGCTGTCCAGCATGGCGTGATCGGGGGCGACCCCGTTTGGATGTGCGGTCAGGTCGTCGGCATAGATGTCGATGACATGGCACAGCATCGCATCTCTGCGTTCTTCGGCGTGAAAGGTCAGCATTTCGCCAATCGATCGCGTCTCGCAGAAGGGAAAGACCAGGTATTCCGAGTTGTAGCAGTAATACATCCAGATCGACGGCGCCGCGCGGATGATGCGGTTGATGGCGTCAAAGACCGCCTCGCGCGGGGTGCAGCGCATGGACACCCGGTGGACGCGCTGGGTAAGGTCGGGCGCCATCGCGAAATCCGGCGGCATGAAAGCGATCACCGATTTGAATCCGAGGTCGAGGTGATGGCGCAGCGTGCCGTCGATTTCCACGTCGTCCTCGGCAAAGATCAGGGCCACCGGCCCTTTGGACAGGGCCGCCCGCCCGGATCTGAGGAAATCATCGAGAGAATCGTGCTGCATCGCCTGTTTGCTGCCTGCCTCGCTGGAATTCTCGGTCAAATTCGGGTAATTGCGCCGGCATTGCAAGCGGCGTTCGATGCGTATAGACGACGCCGGTCCAGCGAACGTAGAAGGCCCAGCCCATGTCCGAACCGAAAAAGCTGTATATCAAGACCTATGGCTGTCAGATGAACGTCTATGACAGCGAACGCATGTCCGAGGCGCTGGGCGGGCAGGGCTATGTGGAAACGCAGTCGCCCGAAGATGCGGACATGATCCTGCTGAACACCTGCCACATCCGCGAAAAGGCGGCCGAGAAGGTGTATTCCGAACTGGGCCGCTTCAAGGGGTTGAAGGCCGAAAAACCCGATCTGAAGATCGGCGTGGCGGGCTGTGTGGCGCAGGCCGAGGGCGAAGAGATCATGCGCCGGCAGCCGCTGGTCGATCTGGTTGTCGGACCGCAGAGCTATCACCGCCTGCCCGAACTGGAAGCCAAGGCGCGTGCGGGCGAAAAGGCGCTGGATACCGATTTCCCCGAAGAGGACAAGTTCGAGAAGCTCAAGAACCGTCCGAAGGCCAAGCGCGGCCCGACGGCCTTCCTGACCGTGCAGGAAGGCTGTGACAAGTTCTGCGCCTTCTGCGTCGTGCCCTATACCCGAGGGGCCGAGGTCAGCCGTCCGGCCGACCGCATCCTGCGTGAGGCGCTGGACTTGGTCGAGCGCGGCGTGCGCGAGATCACGCTGCTTGGCCAGAACGTCAACGCCTATCACGGGGCCGGTCCCGATGGCGACATGACCCTGGCCGGGTTGATCTGGGAGTTGAACAAGATCGACGGGCTGGAACGCATCCGGTTCACCACTTCGCACCCCAACGACATGACCGACGATCTGATCGAGGCGCACGGCACCTGCGAAAAGCTGATGCCCTATCTGCACCTGCCGGTGCAGTCGGGGTCGGACAAGATCCTCAAGCGGATGAACCGCAGCCACACCGCCGAAAGCTATCTGCGTCTGATCGAGCGGATTCGGGAAGCGCGCCCCGATATCCTGATGTCGGGCGATTTCATTGTGGGCTTCCCGGAAGAAACCGAAGAGGATTTTCAGGCCACGTTGGATCTGGTCGAGCAGGTTCGCTATGGCTATGCGTATTCGTTCAAGTATTCGACCCGGCCGGGCACGCCCGCAGCCGAGCGCCCGCAGGTCGATCCGCAGGAGGCGGATGATCGCCTGCAGCGTCTGCAGGCCCTGATCACGCGGCATCAGCGCGAAGTTCAGGACGCCATGGTCGGTCGCACCGTGAACGTCCTGTTCGAGAAACCCGGCCGGCTGCCGGGGCAGATGGTTGGGAAATCCGAGTACCTGCACGCGGTGCATGTCAGCGGAGCTGAGCTGTCCGCCGGCGATCTCCGGCCAGTCCGGATCACGGCGTCGGGGGCGAACTCGCTTGCGGGGGAGCTGCTCTGATTCGCTTTGGATGGTTGTCGCGCCCCACGAATTGACGCGCAGTCTCCAAATTTACCCTTGATTTAGTGTTTGCTCCTATGGTCCGAGGGGCCCAGTCGAGTTTTGGGCTGGCATGGCCCGGTTTGGGATCAGGCGCTCTCGGATGGTGTCCGTCACGGGGCGAAGGAGGTGACGAGTGAAACGAGTATGGGGTGCGCACGCGCGACAGGTGCGGATGACTCTTGCAGGCGCGGCTGTGGCGGCAATGGCTGGAACATCGACAACGGCGAGTGACTTGGGTGGAAATGTTAGCGATCCTCAGGTGGTCGGGCCTCAGCGGTACACGGATGATGTCAGCGCCTTCTATGTCGGGATCAGCGGGGCCTATGGGTCTGGTGGTTCCGATCGATTCGGTCTGACCACGCCCATCCGCACCTTCCCCATCGGAGAACTGGATCTGAAAGGGTACTATGGCGGGGTCCGCGGCGGTTGGCGCGGTGTCGTTCCCGCCACGGGGGGCCGAGATTATGTCTACGGTTTCGAATTGGGGTACGACTGGTCCGGTCTGGACGATGACGTGGTGACCGATATTGCGGGCACGGTGGTTCGCGGCGGCTCTGAAATCAACAACGTGATGTCTGTTCGTTTCAAGAACGGCCTGACCAATCCCAGTGGTACGGTGCTTTACTTCCTGACGCTTGGGCTGGTCTATGGCGATATCACCACCACCAATAGCATCACCAGCGGTGGAACCACGCAATCATTCGACAACGACGACAGCCGCAACGGTTTCACGGCCAGCATCGGGGCCGAACACCAGTTGGGCAACAACTGGTCCATCACCGGTGAGTTCGAGTATGTTCAATTCCAGTCGGAAGTCATCGATTTCGGTTCGGGTTTCTCGACGAAATCCACACCCAGCTACAAGGGGCTGAGGTTTGGTTTGAACTATCGGTTCTGAAACCGCGTTGGGCATTGTGCCCGCGCATTTGGTATTGGCGGATTTGTTCACACCCAAGCAAATTCCTGAAACTGTGGCTTGCGCCCACCGATCCTTGTTGTCTACGCTTGGGATGACAACGCCAAGACAGGAGAACGGATTGGCCATCGGTGCCCTGACCCCACCGCAAAACGAAATGCCCCACGGCGAGGCGTTTCTGGAATTTCCCGACAACCGGCTGTTGATTGACCTTTGCGGTGAATATGACCGCAACCTGGCCGACATCGAAAGCAAGCTGACTGTTCAGATCGTCCGCCGCGGCAATCAGTTGGTTGTGATGGGCGACGAGGAGGCGCAGAAACAGGCGATTGAGGTTCTGCAGGCCCTTTACGCCCGGTTGGAAGGTGGCCGCGATGTCGCAGCCGCCGATGTGGATCGCGAATTGCGGATGGGCAACTCCGAGGCCGGCACCGGCTCGCGTGATGGCGATCAGCTCGAGATGTTCAAGGGCGGACCGGTCGAAATCAAGACCCGCAAGAAGCTGGTCGAACCCCGGACCGACGCGCAGAAGGCCTATGTTCAGTCCCTGTTCCAAAACGAGCTTGCCTTTGGCATCGGGCCGGCCGGGACGGGCAAGACCTATCTGGCCGTGGCGGTCGGTGTTTCGATGTTCATCGGCGGGCATGTGGACCGGATCATCCTCAGCCGCCCGGCCGTCGAGGCGGGCGAAAAGCTGGGCTATCTGCCGGGCGACATGAAGGACAAGGTCGATCCCTACATGCAGCCACTTTATGATGCGCTGAACGACTTTCTGCCGGGCAAGCAACTGGCCAAGTTGATCGAAGAAAAGCGGATCGAAATCGCGCCGCTGGCCTTCATGCGCGGGCGGACCCTTTCGAATGCCTTCGTCGTTCTGGACGAGGCGCAGAATGCCACGACCATGCAGATGAAGATGTTCCTGACCCGCTTGGGCGAAGGCAGCCGGATGGTCATCACGGGGGATCGGTCGCAGGTCGATCTGCCGCGGGGCGTCGCTTCGGGGCTTGCCGATGCGGAACGGTTGCTGAAGACGATCCCGAACATCGGTTTCAACTACTTCACATCCAAGGACGTCGTGCGCCACCCGCTTGTCGCCGCGATCATCGAGGCGTATGAGGCCGATTCAGGCCGGGAGGCCGGCTGAAATCCGACAGCCCGTCGGCCGTGGAGCAGTGCGACATGAACCTGGAGATCTCCATCGAGGATGCCCGCTGGCAGCGGTTGGAGGCGCTGTCCCGCAAGGCGGTTTCGGCAACGCTTGCGCATCTGGGGCTGGACCCCGACTTGTGCGAGGTCAGCATACTGGGCTGCGACGATGCCCGAATCGCCGAGCTGAACGCCGAATTCCGAGGCAAGCCCGCACCCACAAACGTGCTGAGCTGGCCGGCCGAGGATCTGGCCCCCGAAGATCCCGGTGCTACGCCGCCCTTACCGGAACCGGATTTCACCGGCGAGATCGCGTTGGGCGACATCGCGATCTCGTTCGATACCTGCCGGCGCGAGGCGGAGGAGGTCGGAAAACCGATGGACGACCATGTCACGCATCTGATCGTTCACGGAATGTTGCATTTGTTGGGCTATGACCACGTTCGTGACCAGGACGCCACTGTGATGGAGCGGTGCGAAATCGAAATACTTGGCAAAATGGGTATCGGTAACCCATATAATGCGTGACATGGGGCCTTGTGCCCGATCAACTGGAACAGGAAAATGGGCGACATAGACGGCAGTTCTGGGGCAGCGCAAAGCGCGCATTCACGGAACGGCGACGAAACCAAAGAGAAAAGCGGGCTTTTCTCGCGCTTGCTGGAAGCGTTCTCTCCAAACAGCGAAGACACGGGCGGCGCGGTCAACGGGCATGCGGCCGAAACAGTGCAGCCTCGTGGCATGATCAACCTGCGGCGGATGCGGGTGGAGGACGTGGCCATACCGTCGGCAGATATCGTCTCGGTTCCAGTAACGATCGGCAAGGATGAGCTGGCGCAGGTCTTCCGCGAGAGCGGCCTGTCGCGCATTCCGGTCTATGAGGGCACGTTGGACACGCCGCTTGGCTTCGTCCACCTGAAGGATTTTGCGCTGACCCACGGGTTCAATGGCAGTACCAAGCCGTTCGACCTGCGCTCGATGCTTCGGCCGCTTCTGTTCGTGCCACCGTCCATGCCGATTGGCGTTTTGCTGGCCAAGATGCAGACCGAGCGGCGCCACATGGCGCTGGTGATCGACGAATATGGCGGTGTTGACGGTCTGGTGACCATCGAAGACCTGATCGAACAGGTGGTCGGCGAGATCGAAGACGAGCATGACGCCGACGAAGACCAGATGTGGGTCCAGGAGCGGCCCGGCTGCTACATCGTACAGGCCAAGGCGCCGCTTCAGGATTTCGAGGCCGAGATCGGCAGGTCTCTGACCAATCACGAGGACGTGGACGAGGAAGAAATCGAAACTCTGGGCGGTCTGGTCTTCATGCTTTCAGGGCGCGTGCCGGCGCGAGGCGAGGTGGTCCAACATCCCGACGGGCCGGAATTCGAGGTGATCGATGCCGACCCGCGCCGGATCAAGCGTTTGCGCGTGATGGTGCCGGATATGGCTGCATGAACCCAGCGAAGCGGTGGTCGCGCGCTGTGCGGTACCTGGCGGCCGCCGGGCTGGGTGTGGTTGCGGCATTTGGTCTGGCGCCATTTGGGTATTGGTGGGCCACTGCTGTATCGTTGGTTCTGTTGACGCCGCTGTTCTTGGCCAGCGAGACCCGCACGGGCGTGGCCGCAGTCGGCTGGTTTTTTGCGACCGGCTATTTCTCGCATGCGCTCTCGTGGATCATCGAGCCGTTTCTGGTTGAGCCCGAACGCCATGGCTGGATGGCGCCGTTTGCGCTCGTGTTCATGGCGGGCGGGCTGGCCCTGTTCTGGGCGGTGGCGTTTGGGCTGGTGCATCGGGTGCGGGGAACGGCGATCCGCCGGGCCATGTTGCTGGCGCTGGCCGTGTCCCTGGCCGAGTTTGCGCGCGGATATGCTCTGACGGGGTTCCCTTGGGCGGGTCTGGCGCAGATCTGGGTGGATACGTATGTCGCGCAGGTATTGGCCCTGGTCGGCCCCTATGGTCTGGGTGCGCTGACCCTGTTTTTGTTTCTGCCGCTGGGCGCTGCTTTGGTTGGCGATCGTCCGGCGCGGCATGCGGTGGGGCCTTTGGTCGCGATTGCGGTCTGTGCCGGGCTGGCTACGGCCTATGCCGCCATGCGGCCACCGGTTGCGCAGACCGGAAAGATCGTGCGCCTCAACCAGCCAAATGCCCCCCAGCACCAGAAATGGGACCCGGCCTTCACGCCCGTGTTCTTTGCGCGCCAGATCGAGTTCACGGCCGCCGAACCCAGGCCCCACCTGATCGTCTGGCCCGAAACCTCGGTGCCGGCGTGGCTGGACAGCGCGCAGCCCTATCTCGACGCCATTGCCGATGCCGCGCAGGGCACCCCGATGGTTCTGGGAATTCAGCGGGCCGAGGGGCTGCGCATCTACAACTCGGTGGTGTATCTGGATGAATCCGGAAAGCGGGCAGGCCTGTATGACAAACATCATCTGGTGCCGTTCGGCGAATACATCCCCTTGGGCGATCTGCTGGAGCGGTTCGGGCTGAGCGGCCTGGCCGCCACGACCGGAAGCGGATTCAGCGCCGGTCCCGGTCCGCGCCTGTTGCGGGCCGGAGATCTGGGGAGCGTTCTGCCGCTGATCTGCTACGAGGCCATTTTCCCGCAGATTGCCGCCGCCGGACCTGAACGGCCCAGCCTGCTGTTGCAGGTCACCAACGATGCCTGGTTCGGGACTCGGTCGGGCCCGTACCAGCACTTGGCCCAGGCCAGAATGCGTGCGATCGAACAGGGGCTGCCGCTGGCCCGGTCTGCCAATACCGGCGTTTCGGCGATGATCGACCCGCTGGGCAACGTGACCGCTGCGCTGCCGCTGGGCCAGGCGGGGCATGTCGATGCCGGCCTGCCGCTGCCATTGCCGCCGACCCCTTATTCGCGGTTCGGGGATTTTCCGGTGTTTGTGCTTCTGGTGGGCCTGTTCGTGCTGCTTGGGCGCAACGTTCGGCCTGTTGGCGAATAAATACCGATTGACCGTCTGTTTCTGGGGGCGTATCCCGTCGGATGCCCGTCACAACGGCTTCCTGGCGTGACGGGGGAAATCTTAATGGAGCGCTTTCATGTCCCGACAGAACTACACCTTTACTTCGGAATCCGTTTCCGAAGGGCATCCCGATAAGGTCTGTGACCGTATTTCCGATGCAGTCCTCGATGCCTTTCTGAGCGAAGAACCCGAAGCGCGCGTAGCGTGTGAGACCTTTGCCACTACCGATCGTGTGGTGATCGGGGGTGAGGTCGGGCTGTCGGATCAGGAGCGGCTCCATGACTACATGGGCCGGATCGAAGAGATCGCGCGCGCCTGTATCAAGGATATCGGGTACGAGCAGGACAAGTTCCACCACGAAACGGTCGAGGTGACGAACCTGCTTCACGAGCAATCCGCGCATATCGCACAGGGGGTGAATGCGTCGGGCGACAAAGACGAAGGCGCAGGCGATCAGGGCATCATGTTCGGTTACGCCACAACGGAAACCCCGGCCCTGATGCCGGCGCCGATCCAGTATGCGCATGCAATCCTGCGCCGCCTGGCCGAGGTTCGCAAAAGCGGCGCCGAGCCTGCGCTGGGACCCGATGCCAAGTCGCAGTTGTCGGTGATCTACCGCAACGGCAAGCCGGTGGGCGTCAGCTCGATCGTGCTGTCCACGCAGCATCTGGACGAAGCGTTGACGTCGGACGACATCCGCCAGATCGTCGAACCCTATGTGCGAGAGATCCTGCCCGAAGGCTGGCTGACCGACCAGACCGACTGGCATGTGAACCCCACCGGCAAGTTCGTCATCGGCGGCCCCGACGGCGATGCCGGCCTTACCGGGCGCAAGATCATCGTCGATACCTATGGCGGTGCGGCCCCGCATGGGGGTGGGGCGTTTTCGGGCAAGGACCCGACCAAGGTCGACCGGTCGGCGGCCTATGCCGCGCGGTATCTGGCCAAGAACGTCGTGGCCGCCGGCATGGCCGAGCGTTGTACGATCCAGCTGAGCTATGCGATCGGCGTGTCCAAGCCGCTTTCGATCTACGCCGACACCCACGGCACCGGACAGGTTGACGACGCCTCGATTGAACGGGCCGTCGGGCAGGTAATGGACCTGACCCCGCGCGGCATCCGCGAGCATCTGCAACTGAACAGGCCGATCTATCAGCGCACCGCGGCCTATGGGCATTTCGGGCGTGAACCGGATGCCGACGGCGGCTTCAGCTGGGAGCGGACCGATCTGGTCGAGGACTTGAAAAAGGCTGTCTGAGCCGGCATCGGGAAACAAAACACGGCATGGCGCGTCCGATGTGGCGCGCCGTTTCCGTTTCGAAGGGCGCCCCTCCGGCGCGGCCCGACCCTTGCAACGCAAACGCCGCCGCAGTAAGGGCACCGGCATGAGCACCCAGTCACCCGAACGCCCCCGCAGAAACTTCTACGGCCGCTTCAAGGGCAAGACCCTGAAGCCCAGCCAAAAGACCTATCTGTCCGAGGACCTGGCCGCCCTGTCGCCGGGCGCGGTGGATTGGGACAGCAACCCCGACCGCACCCCTATCGACCTAGACGCGCTGTTCGGCGGCAAGCCGGTATGGCTTGAGGTCGGGTTCGGCGGTGGTGAGCATCTGGTGCACCAGGCGCAGCAGAACCCCGATATCGGCATCATCGGCGCCGAGCCGTTCATCAACGGCGTGGCCATGCTGCTGGGCAAGATCCGCCGGGCCGAAGTGACCAACCTGGCGGTGCATCCCGGCGATGTGCGCGACCTGTTCGACGTGCTGCCCGATGCCAGCATTTCGCGCGCGTTTCTGCTCTATCCCGATCCGTGGCCCAAAAAGCGGCACCACCGCCGCCGCTTCGTGACCCCCGAGCATCTGGAGCCGCTGGCACGTGTGCTGAAACCCGGCGCGATCTTCCGCGTGGCGACCGACATCCCGGACTACGTCCGACAGACGCTCGAGGAGGTGCCCCGTGCCGGTTTCGAATGGCTGGCCGAGGGGCCCGAAGATTGGCGCAAGCCGTGGGACGACTGGATTTCCACCCGCTACGAGCAGAAAGCCCTGCGTGAAGGCCGCACGCCGCACTACCTGACCTTCCGCCGCAACGGGTGATTGCGGCTGGACGCTGCGGCGCCAATTCGCTAATCGGCAGGGGCACTGATAGCGCAAAAGGAGCCCTCATGTCCGGACACGGCACGCCCATCCCGATGACCTCGCATCCCTGCGGCCCGCTGACCGGCACGGCCGAAGTGCCGGGCGACAAGTCGATCTCGCACCGCTCTCTGATCCTTGGGGCGATGGCCGTGGGCGAGACCCGGATCTCGGGCCTGCTGGAAGGCGAAGACGTTCTGGACACCGCCAAGGCGATGCGCGCCTTCGGGGCCGAGGTGATCTCGCACGGGAATGGCGAATGGACGGTGCATGGCGTCGGCGTGGGCGGCTTTGCCGAGCCGGATCAGGTGATCGACTGCGGCAACTCGGGCACGGGCGTGCGCCTGATCATGGGCGCGATGGCGACCAGCCCGATCAGCGCGACCTTCACCGGCGATGCCAGCCTGAACAAACGCCCGATGGCGCGGGTGACCGATCCGCTGGCCCTGTTCGGGGCGCAGGCCGTGGGCCGCTCGGGCGGGCGCCTGCCCATGACGATCGTCGGCGCGGCCGATCCGGTGCCGGTCCGGTACGAAGTGCCGGTGCCCTCGGCCCAGGTGAAATCCGCCGTTCTGCTGGCCGGCCTGAATGCGCCCGGCAAGACCGTGGTGATCGAGAAGGAAGCCACCCGTGACCATTCCGAGCGGATGCTGGCGGGGTTCGGCGCCGAAATCACCGTCGAGGATACCGACGAAGGCCGGGTCATCACCCTGACCGGCCGGCCTGAGTTGAAACCGCAGGTGATTGCCGTACCGCGCGATCCCTCCAGCGCGGCCTTCCCGGTCTGTGCGGCCCTGATTACGCCGGGCTCGGACGTTCTGGTGCCGGGTATCGGCCTGAACCCCACGCGCGCGGGCCTGTTCACCACGCTGCGCGAGATGGGTGCGGATCTGACTTATGAAAACATGCGCGAGGAAGGCGGCGAGCCGGTCGCCGATCTGCGCGCACGCTATTCGCCCGACATGAAGGGCATCGACGTTCCGCCCGAACGCGCGGCCTCGATGATCGACGAATATCCGGTGCTGTCGGTGGTTGCGGCCAACGCCACCGGCAAGACGATGATGGGCGGCGTCAAGGAACTGCGCGTCAAGGAAAGCGACCGCATCGACGCCATGGCGCGTGGCTTGCGGGCCAACGGTGTCACGGTTGACGAGGGCGATGACTGGTGGTCGGTCGACGGGCTGGGCATCGGCGGCGTGCCCGGTGGCGGCACCTGCGAAAGCTTTCTGGACCACCGCATCGCCATGTCGTTCATGGTGATGGGCATGGGCGCGCAACAGGCGGTCTCGGTCGATGACGGCAGCCCGATCGCGACCTCGTTCCCGATCTTCGAGCCTTTGATGAACGGCTTGGGCGCCAAGGTCGAGCGCACATGAGCTTTACCGTCGCCATCGACGGTCCGGCAGCGGCGGGCAAGGGCACGATCTCCAAGGCCGTTGCCGCGCATTTCGGGCTGGCGCATCTGGACACCGGGCTGCTGTACCGCGCGGTCGGCCGACGCACGCTGGACGGCACCGACCCGGTCGAGGCGGCGCGGTCCCTGACGGCCGAGGAGTTGGAGCAGGGCGACCTGCGCACCGCCGAGATCGCGCAGGCGGCGTCGAAAGTGGCCGTGATTCCCGAGGTGCGCGCGGCCTTGATCGATTTCCAGCGCAGCTTTGCACGGCGGGCCGGCGGCGCGGTGCTGGACGGGCGGGATATCGGCACGGTGATCTGCCCCGAGGCCGAGGTGAAGCTGTTCGTCACCGCCAGCCCCGAAGTGCGGGCCGAACGGCGTTATCTGGAACTGGTGGCGAAGGGCGCGGATGTGACCCGCGCGCAGGTTCTGGCCGATGTCCGCGAGCGCGACGCGCGGGATGCCGAGCGCAGCACGGCCCCGATGAAACCGGCCGACGATGCCGTTCTTTTGGACACCACGGACCTGAGCATCGAGGCCGCTTTGGAAAAGGCGATCACCGTCATTCAGGAAAAGCTGTCCTCGGGCATGTGAGGCCGCGGACAAACCGTTTGAAAATGCCGGGCCGCGAACAGCAGGGTGGCCGCCCGGGCGCTGGAGTGACCGCCCGAGCCTGCATGGCATCGCCGAATGCGCCGGAATCGTCCGGAAACCCTTGCGGTGCGGCCGCCAAGTTGCTACAGAGCGCCCGTCGACAAGGCAATTTGAGCCATAAAACAATGAGACGAGCAGGGTCGGACACAACCGGCCCTCTTTGTTTTGTGGCACTGTTTCAGGTTGCCGGACCAACTCCAAGACCGGCGGAGACAACCGCTCGGCCAGAAAAAACGTTATGCAAAGGAAAACAACGCCACATGGCTAACGCAACCATGGAGGAATTCGAAGCCCTCCTGAACGAAAGCTTCGAAATGGACACCCCCGAAGAGGGTTCGGTTGTCAAAGGCAAGGTCATCGCGATCGAAGCGGGCCAGGCCATCATCGACGTAGGCTACAAGATGGAAGGCCGGGTCGATCTGAAAGAATTCGCAAATCCCGGCGAAGCCCCCGAAATCGCTGTTGGCGACGAGGTCGAAGTGTACCTGCGCGCCGCGGAAAACGCCCGTGGCGAAGCCGTCATCTCGCGCGAGATGGCCCGCCGTGAAGAGGCCTGGGATCGTCTGGAAAAAGCCTATGCCGACGACGAGCGCGTAGAAGGTGCCATCTTCGGCCGCGTCAAGGGCGGCTTCACCGTGGATCTGGGTGGCGCAGTTGCGTTCCTGCCCGGCAGCCAGGTTGACGTGCGTCCCGTGCGCGACGCTGGCCCGCTGATGGGTCTGAAGCAGCCGTTCCAGATCCTGAAGATGGACCGCCGCCGTGGCAACATCGTCGTGTCGCGCCGCGCCATCCTGGAGGAATCGCGTGCCGAACAGCGCGCCGAAGTCATCGGCAACCTGTCCGAGGGCCAGACCGTCGAGGGTGTCGTCAAGAACATCACCGAATACGGTGCCTTTGTTGACCTGGGTGGCGTTGACGGCCTGCTGCACGTCACCGACATGGCATGGCGCCGTGTGAACCACCCGTCGGAAATCCTGTCGATCGGCGAGACCATCAAGGTTCAGGTCATCAAGATCAACAAGGAAACCCACCGCATCAGCCTGGGCATGAAGCAGCTGCAGGAAGATCCGTGGGATCTGGTTGCCGCCAAATACCCGCTGGGTTCGGTGCACAAGGGTCGCGTCACCAATATCACCGACTACGGTGCGTTCGTCGAGCTCGAGCCCGGTGTCGAAGGTCTGGTGCACGTGTCCGAAATGTCCTGGACCAAGAAGAACGTCCACCCCGGCAAGATCGTTTCGACCAGTCAGGAAGTCGACGTCATGGTTCTGGAAATCGACGGCGCCAAGCGTCGCGTGTCTCTGGGCCTTAAGCAGACCCAGCGCAACCCGTGGGAAGTGTTTGCAGAAACGCACCCCGAGGGCACTCAGGTCGAAGGCGAAGTCAAGAACATCACCGAATTCGGTCTGTTCATCGGCTTGGAAGGCGACATCGACGGCATGGTGCACCTGTCCGACCTGTCGTGGGACGAGCGTGGCGAAGATGCCATCCAGAACTACCGCAAGGGCGACGTCGTTCAGGCGGTCGTTTCGGAAGTTGATGTTGAAAAAGAGCGGATCTCGCTGTCGATCAAAGCCCTGGGCGGTGACAAGTTCGCCGAAGCCGTGGGCGGCGTGAAGCGTGGCTCGGTCATCACCGTCGAAGTGACCGCGATCGAAGATGGCGGCATCGAGGTGGAATACGAAGGCATGAAGTCCTTCATCCGCCGTTCGGACCTGAGCCGCGACCGTGCCGAACAGCGCCCCGAGCGTTTCTCGGTCGGTGACAAGGTCGATGTCCGCGTGACCAACGTCGACAGCAAGACCCGCCGTCTGGGCCTGTCGATCAAGGCGCGCGAAATCGCCGAAGAGAAAGAAGCCGTTCAACAGTACGGCTCGTCGGACTCGGGTGCATCGCTGGGCGACATTCTGGGCGCCGCGCTGAAGTCGGGCGACTAAGCCCGGCCCAACGGCATAAACCCGAATTGGCGGCCCCGTACATCCGTGCGGGGCCGTTTCTTTTTCGAATCAACGCGTTCTGAAAATCCGGGTTAATCGGCATTAGGTTCATGCTTGTTTCCCTGAAATTACACGTCGCTGCGCGAATTTCGCGTTCTTTTCTGCAAATTGCGCCCCGGACGGCCAGAGTTTACGTTCCCCATGCCAGCGTTTTTTCCTATACTGTCCAAACCAGTAGACGAGACGACACGGTGACCTGGGAGGGTAGCACGCATGATCCGTTCAGAACTGATTCAGAAGATTGCCGATGAAAACCCGCATCTGTACCAGCGCGATGTTGAGCGGATCGTGAATACCGTTTTCGAAGAAATCACTGACGCCATGTCACGTGGCGACCGTGTCGAGCTGCGCGGTTTTGGCGCATTTTCGGTGAAAAAACGGGATGCACGCGTTGGCCGCAACCCGCGCACCGGTGAAACAGTTCAGGTCGAGGAAAAATGCGTGCCGTTTTTCAAAACAGGGAAGTTGCTTAGGGACCGTTTGAACGGTAAGGCGTGATCTCATGATGCGCTACATTCGATACGGGTTCCTGGCGGCGCTGGGAATCGTCCTGGTCTCAGTCTCCTTGGCCAACCGGCAAATGGTACAGTTAAAGCTGATGCCAGATGCCTTGGCCGAGTTGCTGGGCTTCAATCTTTCGACAAATCTGCCCCTGTTTCTTGTGGTCCTGGGCGGCGTGGTCGCCGGTCTTGTCATCGGTTTTCTGTGGGAGTGGTTGCGCGAGCACAAGCATCGCCGCGATGCGTCGGTGAAATCCACCGAGGTGCGCAAGCTTGAGCGCGAGGTCAAAAAGCTGAAGAAAAAACAGAGCGAGGGTGAGGACGATGTGCTTGCCCTGCTGGACGAGGCCAGCTGAGCGTACTGATGCCCGGCGAAATCAGCGTCAAGATCTGCGGCCTGACCGCACCGGATGCGTTGCGTGCCGCCGTTGATGCGGGCGCGCGCTATGTGGGGTTCGTGTTTTTTCCGAAATCTCCGCGGCATCTGGAACCCGCCGCAGCGCGCGACCTGACAAGCCATGTCCCCGTGGGGGTGGCCAAGGTCGCTTTGACGGTCGATGCCACCGATGCCGAGCTGGACCGGCTGTTGGACATGGTTCCGCTGGACATGCTTCAGCTTCACGGCAAGGAGAACCCCGCGCGCGTTTCCGAGATTCGTAGCCGTTTCGGCCTGCCGGTGATGAAGGCCATTGGCGTTGCGGACGAGGCGGACCTGGCAGCGATCGACCTCTATTCCGACGTGGCCGACCAGTTGCTGATCGACGCCAAGCCTCCCAAGAACGCCGATCTTCCGGGGGGCAATGGGTTGGCCTTCGATTGGCGGCTGCTGGCCGGGCGTAAATATTGGCGCCGGCCTTGGATGCTGGCCGGAGGGTTGACGCCTGACAACGTGGCCGAAGCAGTGCGGATGACCGGCGCACGGCAGGTCGATGTCTCGTCGGGCGTGGAATCGGCGCCGGGCGTCAAGGACCCGGCTCTGGTCGACGCCTTCATTCGCGCGACGCGATGACCGCCCAGGGCTGTTGGTGCCGGGCTGAACGGTTTGCCTCGCCCCGATTGCCGCGATTTGCGATGGCAAATCCCGCCGCCAGCACCTATGAACGTTGGGCAAGATGATGGAGACCACCATGGCCAATGATCTGTTCAATTCCTTCATGTCCGGCCCGGATGAAAACGGCCGCTTTGGCATCTTCGGCGGACGGTTCGTCAGCGAAACGCTGATGCCGCTGATCCTGTCGCTGGAGGAGGAGTACGAGAAGGCCAAGACCGACCCGAGTTTCTGGGCTGAGATGGATGATCTGTGGGCCAATTATGTTGGCCGTCCGTCGCCCCTTTATCATGCCGAACGCCTGACCGAGCATCTGGGCGGTGCCAAGATCTATATGAAGCGCGACGAGCTGAACCACACCGGCGCGCACAAGATCAACAACGTGCTGGGTCAGATCATCCTGGCGCGTCGCATGGGAAAGACCCGGATCATCGCCGAAACCGGGGCCGGGCAGCACGGTGTCGCCACCGCGACGGTCTGCGCCAAGTTTGGTCTGAAATGCGTGGTCTACATGGGTGCGCATGATGTCCAGCGGCAGGCGCCCAACGTGTTCCGCATGCGTTTGCTGGGGGCTGAGGTGATTCCGGTGACCTCGGGCCGCGGTACCCTGAAGGACGCGATGAACGACGCGCTGCGCGACTGGGTGACCAATGTGCGCGACACGTTCTATTGCATCGGTACGGTCGCCGGGCCGCACCCGTACCCGGCGATGGTGCGCGACTTCCAGTCGATCATCGGCAAGGAAGCCAAGGAGCAGATGATGAAGGCCGAGGGTCGTCTGCCGGACACGATCATCGCGGCGATCGGCGGCGGCTCGAACGCCATGGGGCTGTTTTATCCGTTCCTGGATGATCCTTCGGTCAACATCATCGGCGTCGAAGCGGGCGGCAAGGGCGTCAACCAAAAGATGGAGCATTGCGCCTCGCTCACGGGCGGTCGGCCCGGCGTGCTGCATGGCAACCGGACTTATCTGCTGCAGGATGACGACGGCCAGATCCTCGAGGGGTATTCGATCTCGGCCGGGCTCGACTATCCGGGCATCGGCCCTGAACATTCATGGCTGCACGATATCGGGCGCGCGCAATATGTGTCGATCACCGACAAAGAGGCTCTTGAGGCGTTCCAGCTGTGCTGCGCGACCGAGGGCATCATTCCCGCGCTCGAACCCAGCCACGCACTGGCGCATGTCATGAAGATCGCGCCGGAGCTGCCCAAGGATCACATCATCTGCATGAACATGTGCGGACGCGGCGACAAGGACGTGCAAACAGTCGCCAAGTATCTGAACTTCGATATGTCCGACACCGAAGGGCGCGACGCGGGGTGACCGGCCTCCTAGCGTTGGAAGATTGCGTTCTCGGGGCCTTGCAGCCCCGGAACCGCAGCCTTTGGCCGACCTTGTTTCCGGTGCGGGTGGAGTGCGCATTAGTCGTTCAAATTGTTGACAGCTCAGGCCTAAGCCGATGGTCGGCCAACACCAGGGTGGTCGCGTATCCGGGCAACGGCGTTGGGATGCCGGTTGCCATAGAAACTACATTTTTCAATATCCTAGCCGGTCCATCGATCCCGCGCGCCCGTGTGTGGAAATCAACCCTTGTGTCGCGGAGGCAGCAGACGAATGGTGACTCGCTTGCGGAATCTGTACAGCGGATTTCGGTTCAATTAGCCTCAAGTCAAGAATGTATGTGGGTGCGGTGGGAACAGACCCCCAAGCATGATTGACGATTGCACGGCGCGGCTTGGCAAACCTTGGCCGCCCGCGGTGGTGACTTAGGAGATTGGGATGGTTTGGTCGGTCTTGCGCAAGTCTTTGGTTCTGCTGTTGGCGGCCATGTTCGTGTTAATTGGCGAGTGGCGGCAGGCCCGGGCCTTCGGTCCGCCACAGTTCATCGGATCGACAGTGACGACGCCGAATGGCGGCAACATCTTCTTTACTAATCTTCAGGGAACTTCGACAGCTTTCGTCTCGCTTGGCGGTTCGGGCGAGGTGCCGGGTGGGGCCATCTACAGCGGGGGTTTCATCTTTCCTTTGCCGGCGGTAACGCCTGCCGGCTTGACAGCTTTGGGCTGGGTGGACGTGACCATCCTCAGCCAGAACGGAGCCGATGCGACCTATTCCACCGATGGCTACATGGGGGTGGTATTCACCGCCCGCGAAACACCAGGCGGCCAACTCTACCGATACGAGATCGCGCTGTCTGGCGTCACCACCACGCAGATCATCAACACCCGAACTGCCGTGGACACCACACGCCCGACAGTGACGATCAGCCCCTTGTCGGCGACTTCCGGCGGGCAGTATCAGGCGACGATCACGCTCAGCGAGCCCAGCACGAATTTCGTGGTGGGCGATCTGTCGGCTACCAATGCCACCGCCGCGATGACGGGTTCAGGAGCAAATTACGTGGCGACGCTGACGCCGCAAAGCAACGGGCCGATCGAATTGTTCGTGCCTGCAAACGTGTTTACCGATGCAGCCGGAAACCCGAACTTAGCTTCGAACCGGGTCAGCTCGGTCCAGCCCGTGGTGAATACCCAACGGTTGATTCAGGCCTTTCAGAATGCGCGGGCTAACAGCCTGGTTTCCAATCAGCCCAAGCTGACGCCGTTCCTCTCGGAACCCGGAGGCGGCGTTCTGGATGCCGCGGCGACGCAAGGGGCGGGATATCTGAACTTTGCCAGCAGCCGGGCCTATCCGATCTGGTTCAACCTGACCGGAAACTGGAGTTCACAGGACGATTTCGACAGCTCTTATGCGCTGGCGGTCATGGGCGCGCACCGGCAGATCAATCCGAATTTGCTTGTTGGGGGCATGGTGCAGATCGACTATGCCAAGACCGAGGACGGTGTGGGCGATGTCGATGGGACGGGCTGGCTGATCGGCCCCTACGTCGTGGCCAAGATGCCCGGGCAGCCGGTGTTCTTCGAAGGCCGTGCGCTGTATGGGCAAGCCAGCAACGAAATTTCGCCGTTCGGCACCTACACGGACAAGTTCGACAGCGATCGCTGGCTGGTGCAATCGCGCGTGACCGGTCAGATGCAGTATGGGGACCTGACCCTGATGCCGCTTCTGGACGTCAGCTATGCCTCCGATGACCAGAAGGCTTATACCGACGGGTTGGGAAACCGGATCCCGGATCAGGACTTCAGCCTGACGACGGCCAGGCTGGGTCTGGATTTCAGTCGCCCCATTGTGGTGTCGCGTGGCGAGATGACGCTGACCGGCGGCCTGTCGGGGGTCTGGAGCAGCACCTCGGGCGCCGGGACCGCCGTCGGAGTGGCTCCGATCGGGGATACCACACGCGGCCGGGCCGATCTTGGGCTCGACTACCGGTTGGAAAACAGCAGCACACTGTCAGCCGGGATCTATTATGACGGTATCGGCGAAAGCGGTTTCGAAAGCTATGCGGTCAACGTGATGTGGCGAATGGCGTTCTGACGCATCTGGTCAGGCATCGCTTCGCTGTCAGTCGGCTGGCGCCCGGTAGGATGCAAGCACGCTCAGCGGCACGATTTCGAGCGCGCGCTGATGGGTCGCTTCGAGATGCACGAGGGGCGCGCAGCCCTCGTCATGCGCCTGCAGGAACCGGCCGGCACAAAGGCACCAGCGGTCGCCGGGCTTTAGACCGGGAAAGTCGAACTCGGGCCGCGGCGTGCTGAGGTCGTTGCCGACATATTTCGAATAGGCCAAAAACTCGGCCGTCATCACCGCGCAGACCGTGTGGCTGCCACGATCTTCGGGGCAGGTATTGCAGGCCCCGTCACGGAAGAACCCTGTCAGCGGTTTCCGCGAACACGGGGCCAGAACCCCGCCCAATACGTTGATGCTGTCCTGTTTCTGCATGACCCCATCTTACAGGCTTTGGGCGATCTTGCGGAACATTTCGATGTTCTGTTCGTTGACGCCGGACTCGCGGAACTTTCGATCAGCCCCCGTGGCCACGATCAGGACGCCGCGAGGTTGGTCGAAATACATGTACTGCCCATAGACGCCGCGGGCCAGAAACTCGCCTTCATGTGCCCCAACCGGGATCCACCATTGATAGCCATAGCCGATTTTTCCCGGTTCGGTTGGAGCGGTGGGCCAGGTCGATTCCGCGATCCAGTCGGCCGGCACCATCTGGCGGCCGTCGTGTACACCGTTCTGCAGGATCATCTGCCCAAACCGCGCATAGTCGCGGGTGGTGAAGTTCAGCCCGCCCAGCACGAAGGCCACGCCAGCCCCGTCGGTGACATAGTAGCCATCGCGCGCCAATCCCAGCGGCTGTACGATTTTCTCCGTAAGCAGGTCGGGAATACTGCGGCCGGTGGCGCCGCGGATAACCATCCCCACGACATGGGTGTCGATCGAGACATATTGCCAGACTTCGCCGGGGGTGGCGAAACTCTCGGTAAGCGCGGCAGTGAAATCGTCCAATTCTCGACCCAGGGCCACCACGCGCCCCATCCGGTTGATGTCGGAATTGGGGTCCAGGTAGTCTTCGTCAAAGGTCACGCCGCTGGCCATGTTCAGCACATTGCGGATCGTGGCGGGTTCGTAGGCGCTGCCTTTTAGCTTGGGGGCATATTTGACGACCGGATCGTCCAGTGACTCGATGGCCCCTTCGTTCATGACGATGCCAAACAGCGCCGACAGATAGCTTTTAGCCATCGACCAGGAAATGCGCCGGTCATCCGGCCCGGTGCCCAGATAGTATTCCTCGAACCGGATCTGGCCATCCTGCATCACCAGCAGGGATGTCACTGCCCTCTCCTCGATCCAGTCCTGGCTGCCCTCAGGCAGGTCAAACTCGGGGCCGTAGGGCAACTCCCAGGTCGGGCCATCTCCGCGGGGCAGGGGGGTCGTCAGAAAAGCCTGATCCATGTGCGAGAAGTTGTGGACGATCTTTTCCTCGGAAAACAGAGAGTTCACGGCCAGCAACCGCTGGATCTCTTCCCGTTTCCAGACGCCGACGACGACGGCGGCCAGCGCCAGCATCAGCACGATGCGCAGCAGCCATTTCAGGACCGTTTTCATGTTTCCCTCCGCTGTTGACGGCATTGGAGCGCGATGCCGTTCAATCCGCAATCGCTACGTTGCGGCAGGCTTCGGGGCCTATTTGAACTTGTCCAGCAGCTTCTGCATCGCCGAACGCGTGTCGGCCTCGGGCGCGGTGGGGTGGGTAGCCGGTTTGGGCGCGGGCTTGGTTGCCGTGGTCGAGCTGCGCGGCGGCGCGGTGCGCAGGGCGACGGCATTCATGAATTTGGCCGTATCGCCCTCGGCCAGATGCACGGCGCCATCGGAAACCCCGCGCAGAACGTCCTCCAGCCACTGAGAATCAGCCTTGGCGAAGTCGCCCAGTACGTAGGCCGAGACCAGTTCCTTGCGGCCGGGATGCCCGATGCCCAGACGCACCCGGTCATAGGCCGCCCCGATGTGGTCATGGATCGACCGCAGGCCGTTATGCCCCGCATGTCCGCCGCCCGATTTGGCACGCACCTTGCCGGGGGCAAGGTCCAGCTCGTCGTGGAACACGGTCACGTCGGTCGAGTCGAGCTTGTAGAACCGCATCGCCTCACCCACGGACTGGCCCGACCGGTTCATGAAGGTCATCGGCTTGAGCAGCAGAACCTTTTCGCGGCCCAGCCGGCCTTCGGAAACCTCGCCCTGGAATTTGGACCGCCAGGGGCCAAAGCCATGCGCGTCGGCGATGGCGTCCACGGCCATGAAGCCGATATTGTGCCGGTTCCTCGCGTATTTCGCGCCCGGGTTGCCCAGTCCGACGAACAGTTTCATCCTTGGTTCCTTGCGTTGCACGGCATGTTGGTTGCACCGATCAGGTAAACAAGCGCGGTCCGCGGTTCAAACGAAAAACGGGGCGCCTTGCGACACCCCGTTTGAATTCGGAACAATCCGGGACTGGATTTATTCCTGATCCTCGCCGACGACTTCGACTGCATCGGCAGCTACTTCTTCTTCGCCGTCCTCGTCATCGGTGACCAAGCCGGTCGGGGCCGAGATGTTGGCGATCACGAAGTCACGATCGATGGTCGGCTTGGTGCCGTTGGGCAGATCGACCGACGAGATGGTCACGACGTCGTTGATGTTCAGGCCGGTCAGATCGACGGTGATCTTTTCGGGAATGTCACCGGCGGTGCAGACCAGTTCGACCTCGGGGCGGACGACGGTCAGAACGCCGCCCTTCTTGATGCCGGGGGCCGCGTCTTCGTTGATGAACTCGACCGGGATGTACAGCGCGATCTTGCTGGTGCGGCGCAGACGCATCAGGTCCAGGTGGGTCGGCAGGTCCTTGACCACGTCACGCTGCACGTCGCGGCAGATGACGCGGACGTCTTCGTGGCCCTCGACCTTCAGGTTCCACAGAGTCGACTTGAAGCGGCCTGCCTTCAGGCGCTTGAACAGTTCGTTGAACGGAATCTGGATCGGCAGCGGGTCTTTGTCGCCACCAAATACGATGCCCGGAACCATGCCGTCGCGGCGTGCCTGACGAGCGGCGCCCTTGCCCGTCCCCGTCCGTTCCAGAGCTACGAGATCAGGAATCTCACCAGCCATGATAAATCTCCAATGTTAGGGCAGGGTGCCTCCAAGGCTGTCACCCCGCGTGAAGCGGCGTCCTTAGACCGAATCCGGCCATTTGGAAAGGGGTAAAAACGATTTCCGCGTCATTCCTGCCAGCGGCCGCAGAAATCCTGCGGGACAAGCAGGTTGTGCGGCCCCAGATCGGCCACGTTGCGCTCGCCGCACAGGGCCATGGTGGTGTCCAGTTCCTTCTGGATCACTTCCAGCGCTGTGGTCACGCCCTTTTGGCCCATCGCGCCCAGCCCGTAGACGAAAGCGCGCCCGATATAGGTGCCTTTGGCCCCCAACGCCAGCGCCTTGAGCACGTCCTGCCCCGAGCGGATACCGCTGTCGAGATGCACTTCGACATCGCCGCCCACCGCATCCATGATCCGCGGCAGCATCCGGATTGAGCTGAGTGCGCCGTCCAATTGCCTCCCGCCGTGGTTCGAGACCACGATGGCGTCGGCGCCCAACTTGGCCGCCATCTTGGCGTCTTCGGGGTCAAGGATACCCTTCAGGATCACCTTGCCGCCCCATTGCTCCATCAGTTTCTCGATCTTTTTCCAGTCGAGGCTGGGATCGAACTGTTCAGCGGTCCACGCACCCAGCGACGAGGCGTCCGAGATGCCTTGAACATGACCCACGATATTGCCGAACTCGCGCCGTTTCGCGCCCAGCATCTCGATGCCCCAGGCCCATTTCGTCATCAGGTTGGCGATGGTCTTGGCGGTCAGTTTCGGCGGGGCGGACAGGCCGTTCTTCAAGTCCTTGTGCCGTTGGCCGAGGATTTGCAGATCAAGGGTGATGACCAGGGCCGAGCATTTGGCATCCTTGGCGCGCTGGATCAGGCGGCGGACATAGTCCTCGTCCTTCATGGTGTACAGCTGGAACCAGAACGGCGCACCGGTATGTTCGGCCACATCCTCGATCGAGTTGATCGACATGGTCGACAGCGTGAAGGGCACGCCGAAATCCAGCGCGGCCTTGGCGGCCTTCATTTCACCATCCGCATGCTGCATCCCGGTCAGGCCCACGGGCGCAAGGGCCACCGGCATGGCCACGTCCTGTCCTATCATCTGCGACGCAGTCGAACGGCCGGACATGTCCACCGCAACCTTCTGGCGCAAGCGAATGTCGTGGAAATCCGCGCTGTTGTCGCGAAAGGTCTGCTCGGTCCAGCTGCCGCTTTCGGCATAGTCATAGAACATCCGGGGCACCCGGCGTTCATAGATGCGTTTGAGGTCGTCGATATTGGTAATGACAGGCATGGCCGCGCCCTTCTGCAGATTGGTTAGGTTTCTTTACCAATTCTTCCGCCAAGGCGCAACGGCCAGTTGCGCATGTGGTCAGATGGGTCAAAGACGCAAAGATAAACCGCCGCAGGCGTGCGGCCTGCAGCGGCTGAAATCCGTTTCGGATTTTGCCGTCAGGCGCTGTGGGCGCCGTCTGACAGCGATTTCACGAAGTCCAGAACCTCGGCCACCGGTTTTCCGGCGGCGATCTGGCTGACGATGGCCGAGCCGACCACCGCCCCGTCGGCAACGCTGGCGATGGCGCGTGATTTCTCGGGCGTGTTGATGCCGAACCCCACGATCACCGGAAGATCGGTCGCCGCCTTGATGCGCGCGACCTCGGGGCCGACATCGGTGGCCTCGGCCTCGGCCGCACCGGTGATGCCGGTGATCGAGACGTAATAGACAAAGCCCGAGGTATTCTGCAGCACCCGCGGCAGGCGCTTGTCATCGGTGGTGGGTGTGGCCAGCCGGATGAAGTTCAGCCCGGCCGCCTGCGCGGGCAGGCACAGCTCGTCGTCTTCCTCGGGCGGCAGGTCAACGACGATCAGTCCGTCGATGCCGGCCTCTTTGGCGTCGGCTAGGAACTTGTCCACGCCGCGGCTGTAGATCGGGTTGTAATAGCCCATCAGCACGATCGGCGTGGTGTCGTCGGTTTCCCGGAACGCCTTGGCCAGATCCAGCGTGCGCTGCAGCGTCATGCCGCCGTCCAGTGCCCTTTGACCGGCGGCCTGAATTGTCGGGCCGTCAGCCATCGGATCGGTGAAGGGCAGACCCAGTTCGATCACGTCGACGCCTGCCCCCGGCAGGCCGCGGACGATTTCAAGCGAGGTGTCATAGTCGGGATCCCCGGCCATGACATAGGCGACAAAGGCCTTCTTACCCTCGGCCTTCAGGGCGGCGAACTTGGCGTCGATACGGGTCATGGACGATCCTTGCATACAGGTTTGGACCCGATGTGCAGAAAGTTTGGCCGAAAATCAATCCCGTCCTGACCGCCGGGGTCAGAAGTTCAGATGATACCGCAGCATAAGGGCGTTCATGCCGGGGTTTTTTTCTTGTGTGCTTGCGTTCGATTTGTGGGTGATCGCAAGCGATACGTCGTTGCCGCCGTTCAGCGTATAGCCGACGCCCAGCAGGCTGCGGATCTGAAAGCTGCCGCCCAGGTCATTCAGCGCCAGCGACTCGTTGTAATAGCCGGGCATCACGCTGCCTTCGATGAACCATCGGTTGGCAAACTGGTAGGTTCCGATCAGTCCGGCCCCGATATGGCTGTCGCCGTCCTTGTCCGACGAAATCGCCGCACCCCAGGTCGCACTGAACCGTTCGGCCTGATGGAACGGCCGGTGCTGATATTCCAGCGAGAAAATCGCTTGATCTGCAGACAGGCTGTCCGAGAAATCGGCATAACCGGCCCCAAAAATGATGGTTTGCGCCGGTGCTATGGTCGCAAAGGCTGAAAGCGCGGCTGAGGCAAGAAGGTTTTTCATGTCAAATCATAACCTTTGAAGAACTCGGATCGTAAATCGGAACCGTATGTCGGTAAGTTCAACACGGGAAGGCGCACGATTCCGCGACTTTTCGTGATGTTGCCGATGGGACTCAGTCTGGCGGCAGACCAGCGCCTTGCGGATTCCCCGTGAGATGCATAGAAGCAGCCGTCGAATGGCATCAGGAGGCCGCAATGGGCTTTAAAATGGGTATCGTGGGTCTGCCGAATGTCGGCAAGTCGACCCTGTTCAACGCGCTGACCAAGACCGCGGCCGCGCAGGCGGCGAATTTCCCGTTCTGCACGATCGAACCCAATGTGGGTGACGTTGCGGTGCCGGATGCGCGCCTGGACAAGCTGGCCGCCATTGCCAAATCCAAGCAGATCATCCCGACCCGGATGACCTTCGTCGACATCGCCGGCCTGGTCAAAGGCGCCTCGAAGGGCGAAGGGCTGGGCAACCAATTCCTGGCCAACATCCGCGAGGTGGACGCCATCGCCCATGTGCTGCGCTGTTTCGAAGACGGCGACGTGACCCATGTCGAGGGCCGCGTCGATCCGGTTGCCGATGCCGAGACGATCGAGACCGAGCTGATGCTGGCCGATCTGGAAAGCATTGAAAAGCGACGCGCCAACCTGGTGCGCAAGCTCAAGGGCAACGACAAGGAGGCCCAGCAGCAGGACCGCCTGTTGGCCGCCGCACAACAGATGCTGGAGGACGGCAAGCCCGCCCGCTTGGTCGAGGTCAGCGACGAGGATGCGAAGGCCTGGAAAAATCTGCAACTGCTGACGACCAAGCCGGTTCTCTATGTCTGCAACGTATCCGAGGAAGATGCGGCCACCGGCAATGAGTATTCCGAACGCGTGGCCAAGATGGCGGCCGAGCAGGGCAATGCCCACGTCATTATCAGCGCCAAGATCGAAGAAGAGATCAGCCTGCTGGAGCCGGACGAGGCACAGATGTTCCTGCAGGAGATGGGGCTGGAAGAACCCGGCCTCGATCGCCTGATCCGCGCGGGTTATGACCTGCTCAAGCTGGAAACCTATTTCACCGTCGGTCCGAAAGAGGCGCGTGCCTGGACCATCCGTCGCGGCACGCTGGCCCCGCAGGCCGCGGGCGTGATCCACGGCGATTTCGAAAAGGGCTTCATCCGCGCCGAGACCATCGCCTATGACGACTTTGTCGCCTGCAACGGCGAACAGGGCGCGAAGGAGGCCGGCAAGATGCGGGCCGAAGGCAAAAGCTATGTCGTCAAGGATGGCGACGTGCTGCACTTCCTGTTCAACACCTGATCGCGAAACGTCTTTTCCCGGCGGGCAAACCCGGTATCCTGCGGGCATCCTCCGCAACCCCGAGGCCCGCCCGTGTTCGACCTTCGCGACCTGCACCTGCTGTCCGCGCTTGCGCGCCATCGCCATTTCGCCAAGGCGGCCGAGGAGTGCGGCATCTCGCAACCCGCGTTCTCGATGCGCATCCGCAACCTCGAGGATCGGCTGGGCGTGTCGATCGTGCGCCGGGCCAACCGGTTTCAGGGCCTGACCGAAGAGGGCGAGATGATCGTCCGCCGCGCCCGCCGTATCTTGGATGACGCCAAGGCGCTGGAGCAGGAGGTGCAGGCGATCAAGGGCGAGATCACCGGCACCCTGATCCTTGGCGTGATCCCGACCGCCATCGCTTTTACCGGACGCCTGATCAAACGGCTGCAGGCGGCGCATCCCCGCATCCTGTCGCGGATCGAAACCATGTCGGCCACAGCGATCCAGTACCGGCTGGACGAGGGCAGCATCGATGCCGGGATCACCTATGGCGACAGCATCGGCACCGACCTGCGCCATGTTCATCCCCTATATGAAGAAACCTATGTGCTGCTTGTCCCTCAGCACATGACGCAGGAAACCGGCCCGATCCCTTGGGCACGCGTGGCCGAGTTCCCGCTCAGCCTGCTGGAGCCGCAGATGCAGAACCGGCGCATTCTTGACAGGATTTTCGCCGAACAAAGTCTACATCCTCATGTAGTGGCCGAAACCAGCGGATTCACTGCCTCGATGGTCATGGCGCGCGAAGGGCTGGCGGCGACGGTTGTGCCGCGCGTTCTGGTACGGGCGCTGGGCGATCTTGAGGGGACGCGGGTCCTGCCTTTGGTCGATCCGGTGGTCAGCAAGCCGATCTGTCTGGCGACGCTGGCGCGCGACCCGGAACTGCCGACGGTCGATGCCTTGCGACGGGTGGTGACGTCTTTGCGGTGATAAACCGTCGTTATCGTGCCATTCGGTTTTGCGATTTGACGATATGAATTGCTGATGAGACACGGGACCTCAATTCGGAGGGCATCATGGCACCATTGGACACCAAGCCATCAGGCGCGCCCAAGGGCGTCTGGAAGTCAGGTAAAGGCAAGGGGCGGCACACGCCCAAGGGCCGACAGTTCACGGACGAAGCGCAGGCCGAGATTCAGCGCCTGCTGGGCGATCGCCCGCGCCGCCGCGACCTGCTGATCGAGTTTCTGCATCTGATCCAGGACACGCACGGCCATATCAGCGCCGACCACATTGCCGCGCTGGCCGTTGAGGTGCGGGTCGGTCAGGCCGAGATCTACGAGACCGCGACTTTCTATGCTCATTTCGACGTGGTCAAAGAAGGTGAAACGCCGCCCCCCGCGCTGACCATCCGCGTTTGTGATTCCCTGTCCTGCGAATTGGCCGGCGCACAACAGCTGAAGAAGGCGCTGGAAGATGGGCTGGACCCGTCTGAAGTGCGCGTTCTGCGCGCGCCCTGCATGGGGCGCTGCGACACCGCGCCGGTGCTGGAAATCGGGCACAACCACATCGACCACGCGACCCCCGAAAAGGTGCAGGCCGCCATCGCGGCGGGCGACACCCACGCCCATCTGCCCGACTATGAGACCTTCGCGACCTATGTCGAAAACGGCGGTTACGCCAAGCTGAAAGAACTGCGTGAAGGCGGCGACTGGGAAGCGGTTCAGGAACAGGTTTTGGCCTCGGGCCTGCGCGGTTTGGGCGGTGCCGGTTTCCCGTCGGGCAAGAAATGGGGCTTTGTCCGCATGAACGACGGCCCGCGTTACCTGGCTGTCAACGGTGACGAGGGCGAGCCCGGCACCTTCAAGGACCGCTACTATCTTGAACGCACGCCGCATGTTTTCCTCGAAGGGATGCTGATCGCCGCATGGGCAGTCGAGGCTGAGACCTGCTTCATCTACATGCGCGACGAATACCCGGCGGTGCTGGAAATCCTTCGGCGCGAGATTGCAGCGTTGGAACAGGCCGGGATCGTCGAGAAAGGCTATATCGACCTGCGCCGCGGTGCGGGCGCCTATATCTGCGGCGAAGAATCCGCGATGATCGAGTCGATCGAGGGCAAGAAGGGCCTGCCGCGCCACCGCCCGCCCTTTGTGGCGCAGGTCGGCGTGTTTGGCCGCCCGACGCTGGTGCACAATGTCGAGACGCTCTACTGGGTGTCCAAGATCTGCCGGGAAGGCCCGGAAATCCTCAATTCGGTTGAAAAGAATGGCCGCAAGGGTCTGCGCAGCTATTCGGTCTCGGGCCGGGTGGCGAAACCCGGCGTTTACCTGCTGCCGGCAGGCTCGACCATTCTTGACGTGATTGATGCCGCCGGGGGCATGGCCGAGGGCCACGTTTTCAAAGCGTATCAACCGGGCGGGCCGTCCTCGGGCCTGTTGCCCGCGTCTATGGACGACATCCCGTTGGACTTCGACACTCTGCAACCGCATGGCACCTTCATCGGGTCCGCCGCCGTAGTGGTCCTGTCCGATCAGGACACCGCGCGCGACGCGGCGCTGAACATGCTGCGGTTCTTCGAGGACGAAAGCTGTGGCCAGTGCACGCCCTGCCGCGCGGGTTGCGAAAAGGCGGTGAAGCTGATGCAGGCCGAGAAATGGGACACCGACCTGCTGGAAGACCTGTGCCAGGTGATGGGTGATGCCTCGATCTGCGGTCTCGGGCAGGCGGCTCCGAACCCGATCCGCCTGGTCATGAAACATTTCGCCAATGAGATCTGAGGGAGACAGCTATGCTTGACGCAAGCGAAACCAAGACCGTCACCTTCAACCTGAACGGCGAAGACGTGACGGTACCCGAGGGCACCACGATCTGGGAAGCGGCCAACGGCAAGGGTCTGGTCATCCCGCATCTGTGCCACAAGCCCGCGCCGGGCTATCGCCCTGACGGCAACTGCCGCGCCTGTATGGTCGAGGTCGAGGGCGAGCGGACGCTGGTCGCCTCGTGCATCCGACCGGCGGCTGAAGGGATGGTGGTCAAAACCGACACCGACCGCGCCGAGAAATCGCGCGCGCTGGTGATGGAATTGTTGGTGGCCGACCAGCCAGAGCAGCCGCATGATGCCTCCAGCCATTTCTGGGACATGGCCAGGCTGAACGATGTCAGCGACAGCCGCTTTCCGGCGAAAGAGCCCGAGAAGATCCCGCTTCTGGATGACAGCCATGTGGCGATGCGGGTCAATCTGGATGCCTGCATCAACTGCAACCTCTGCGTCCGCGCCTGCCGCGAGGTGCAGGTGAATGACGTGATCGGCATGGCCGGTCGCGGGCATACCGCGCAGGTGGTGTTCGACCAGAACGACCCGATGGGCGAGTCGACCTGCGTGGCCTGCGGCGAATGCGTTCAGGCCTGCCCGACCGGCGCGCTGATGCCCGCCACCGTGCTGGACGACCAGCAGCGCGGCGACAGCAAGGATTACGACTCCGAGACCGAAAGCGTCTGCCCCTTCTGCGGCGTGGGCTGCAAGGTCAGCCTCAAGGTCAAGGACGGCAAGGTCAAATATGTCGAGGGCATCAACGGTCCCGCCAACGAAGGCCGCCTGTGCGTCAAGGGCCGGTTCGGGTTCGACTACATCCACCACCCGCACCGCCTGACCAAGCCGCTGATCCGGCGCGAGGATGCGCCGCCCAAGGGGTTGAACGTCGATCCCGCCGACTGGAGCACCCATTTCCGCGAGGCGACCTGGGACGAAGCGCTGGACCTGACCGCCAAGGGGCTGATGAAGCTGCGGGATGAGGATCCGCGCAGCGTGGCGGGCTTTGGCTCGGCCAAATGCACCAACGAAGAGGCCTATCTGTTCCAGAAGTTCATCCGGCAGGGCTTTGGCCACAACAACGTGGACCACTGCACGCGGCTGTGCCACGCCTCGTCGGTGGCGGCGCTGATCGAGAACGTGGGCTCGGGCGCAGTGACCGCGACCTTCAACGAGATCGAAAATGCCGATGTGGCGATCATCATCGGCGCCAACCCGATCGAGAATCACCCCGTCGCGGCGACCTATTTCAAGCAGTTCGCCAAACGCGGCGGCAAGCTGATCGTGATGGACCCGCGCGGCGTGGGTATGCGCAAATTCGCGACCGAGATGCTGCAGTTCCGGCCCGGTGCCGATGTCTCGATGCTGAACGCGATCATGAACGTGATCGTCGAGGAAGAGCTGTATGACAGCCAGTACATCCATCGCTGGACCGAGAACTGGGAGGCCGAGAAGGAGCACCTGCGCCAGTTCACGCCCGAGAAGATGGCGCCGATCTGCGGCATCGAGCCCGATCAACTGCGCCGCGTGGCCCGGATTTTCGCCAATGCGAATGCGGGCCTGATCTTCTGGGGCATGGGCGTCAGCCAGCATATCCACGGCACCGACAACTCGCGCTGCCTGATCTCGCTGGCGCTGATGACGGGCAATGTGGGCAAGCCCGGTGCGGGTCTGCACCCGCTGCGCGGACAGAACAACGTACAGGGGGCCTCGGATGCCGGCCTGATCCCGATGTTCCTGCCCGACTACCAGTCGGTCACCGACGACGCCGTTCGAGCCAAGTTCAGTCAGGTCTGGAATTCGGGCGATTTCTCGAACGAGAAGGGCCTGACCGTGACCGAGATCATCGACCACGCCTATGTGGGGAAGATTAAGGGCATGTACATCCTGGGCGAAAACCCGGCCATGTCCGACCCCGACGTGAACCACGCCCGCGAGGCGCTGGCCAAGCTGGACCTGATGATCGTGCAGGACATCTTTTTGACCGAAACGGCGAACTATGCCGACATCATCCTGCCGGCCTCGGCGCTGTATGAAAAGAACGGCACGGTGTCGAACACCAACCGCCAAGTGCAGCGCGTGCGCCCCGCGGTGCCGCCGCCGGGCGATGCGCGCGAGGACTGGGCGATCACCGTCGATCTGGCAAAGCGCATCGGGCTGAACTGGGATTACACGGATGTCTCGCAGGTCTTTGCCGAGATGAAGCTGACCATGGCGTCGCTGGACAACATCACATGGGAGCGGCTCGAGACCGAGAGCATCACCTATCCGTCGCTGTCCGAGACCGATCCGGGCCAGTCCATCGTGTTCGGCGACGGCTTCCCGCGCCCCGATGGCCGTGCGAAATTCACTCCGGCCAGCATCATCCCCCCGGATGAGGCCCCGGACGAGGAATTCCCGATGATCGCCACCACAGGGCGGCAGCTGGAACACTGGCACACCGGGTCCATGACCCGTCGCGCCAAGGTTCTGGACGCAGTCGAGCCCGAGGCGAACTGTTCGATGAACCCGCGAACGCTCAAGCTGATGGGGATCGAGCCGGGCGAGATGGTGCGTCTCACCACCCGGCGCGGCTCGATCGAGATCATGGTGCGCGCCGACCGGGCGATCGCCGAGGACATGGTGTTCATCCCCTTCGCCTATGTCGAGGCGGCGGCCAATATCCTGACCAACTCGGCAATCGACCCCTATGGCAAGATCCCCGAGTTCAAGTTCTCGGCCATCCGTGTCGAAAAGATCGAGGACGCCATCGCGGCCGAGTAGAGCCTGCAACCACTCACCAAAACCCTGAAAAGGCGGGCCAGCGTGCCCGCCTTTTTCTTGGCTTGACAGATGCTTGCAGCCAGCCAACCCTTGAGCCGCGCAATCCCGGAGGAGTTCATGGCCCGCCGTTTCGTCGATCTGTCCGTCCCGCTGGAAACCGGCATCGTGTCGGACCCACCGATCATGCTGCCGCAGATCGAATACATGAGCCACGACGAGACGGCCGAGCAGGTGATGGCATTTTTCCCCGGCCTGAAGAAAGAGGACCTGCCCGGCGGCGAGGGCTGGGCCATCGAACGGCTGCAGATCGCCACCCACAACGGCACCCATCTGGATGCGCCGTACCACCACCACTCGACCATGAACCGGGGCGAGCGGGCGATCACCATCGACGAGGTGCCGCTGGAGTGGTGTATGAACCCGGGCGTGAAGCTGGATTTCCGGCATTTCGAGGATGGCTACGTCGTCACCGCCGCCGATGTCGAGGCCGAACTGAAGCGGATAGGGCATGACCTGCAACCGCTGGATATCGTCGTGGTCAACACCTCCGCCGGCACCTGCTATGGCCAGCCGGATTACCTGATGAAAGGCTGCGGAATGGGGCGTGAGGCCACGCTATACCTGACCGAGCGCGGCGTACGGGTGACCGGCACCGACGCCTGGAGCTGGGACGCGCCCTTTCCGCTGACCGCGCAGGAATACGCGGAAACCCATGATCCCTCGATCATCTGGGAGGGGCATCGCGCGTCGATGGAGATCGGCTATTGCCACATGGAGAAGATGACCAATCTGGAAAGCCTGCCGCCCACGGGGTTCGAGATCTCTTGCTTTCCGTTCAAGATTAAGGGCGCCTCGGCCGGGTTCGTCCGCGCGGTGGCGATCTTCGAGGAGGACAGCGCGCAATGACCCCGCAATCCGAGCCTTTGGGCGGCCATGACGGCCCGTACCCCGCACCAGTCGAAATCACCGGTTTTTCGGTCCGGCCCGACTGGATCGACTATAACGGCCACATGAATGTGGGGTATTTCGGCGTGGTGTTCGATCTGGCCTTCGAACGTCTGCTGGTCGATCATCTGGGCCTGGGCGAACCGCAGGTCGCGGCGCTGGGGCAGGGGCCGTACATCCTGCAGTCGCATCTGCATTTCCTGCGCGAGGTTCGCGAGGGAGAGGCACTGGTGTTCCGGTTTCGGATGCTGGACGCCGATTACAAGCGTGGTCACTATTTTGCAAAGATGGTGTCGGCCGAGGATGGCGTGGTCTGTGCCACCCAAGAGGCCCTGTTCATGAATGTCAGCCACACAACAGGTCGGTCGGAACCCTACCCGGACTGGGCCGTAGCGCGTCTGGCCCGGATGGTGGCCGATCACGCGGGTCTGGAGGCCGCGCCGCAAATCGGGCAGCCGATCGGCATCCGAAGATCCTGACGGGCCCCGCGATACTGGCCTTCAGTAATCGCGATCGAAAAAGATGCCGATCCCGGTTTCCCCTTTGCCATCCACCGTGCCGCGCACGGTGATATTGTCGGTGACGTCCAGGTTGAGGTTCACCTCGGTATCGCCCTCGGTGTTCACGGTGAAATCGGTATAGAGGTTGTCGCTCAGATAGGCGCCGGCACCCAGCCGCCCGCCACCGCCTTCGGTCGCGCCGACATCGACGGTATCAACCCCTGTCGCGTCGCGCACGCCTTTGGTGGCATCGCCGCCCGCACCGCTGAGCTGCGCCAGCGAGGCCGCCATCTGCGCGATCACGAAGGGCGAAAGCTCGGAAAACCGGTTGCCGAACAGCAACATGGCCAGCGCCTCTTCGGCCGGGCGTTCGGGGTCGGAAAACACGTCGACGGCGGGGGCGTCCAGCGGCCCGGCGATCTCGATGGTCGCGGTTCCGTCCGAGGTGCTGGCCGAGGACACGAATTCGATATACGGCTTCAGGTCGCCCTGCAGGCTGACGATCCCTTTGGTCAAGGCCAGCCGACGCCCGAGAATGTCCAGATTGCCCCGGATCAGGTCGATCTGGCCCGAAGGCACAACGGAGGCGGTGGTGCCCCTGATGAAAATCGCACCGCCAAGTTCCGCGTTGACGCCACGCCCGCGCACGAAGACGCTTTTGGGCGCAAGCAGGCTGATGTCCAGCGCGATTCGGGACTCGCCTTTCTGGGTGCGCTCGGTTTCGACCAATTGGGCATGCTGGCGCGTGACGAGGCTGGCGGCGCTTTCACCCACATGCTCGATCACCGGGATGGGTGCGGCGCCGACGGCCCCCGAGGCGGCTGCCAGGTTGATGTTGGTTTCCCCGAAGGTGATCTGCCCGGCCAGCGTGCTGTTGCGGGCCAGCGCACCGGTCATAGCGATCTGTCCGTTCAACGTGGTTTCGTACAGCAGGTTGTCGGTCACCACCAGGTTGTTGATCGCGGTGGTGATCTGCGCATTGAAGGGCGGTGTCAGATCGACGGGGCCGCTGACGGTGAACCCGCCGCCTGCCCGCATGCCGCCGTTCAACGCGATCGTCGCGCGGCTTTGGGCAAGGTCGATCCGGCCGGTGATGCCGGTAATGGTTTGACCGGCGGTTGGTATGGCCAACGAAGTCTCCGAGGTCGTGACCGAGCCGCTGAGCGCGTCCAGCGAGGGTTGGCCATTGAGGGCCAGATCGAACTGGGCTGAGCCCTCGATCTTGTTCGGGGTAATGAACGCATTGGCGATGCCAAGATTTACGCCGCCCTGCGCGGTGATGTCGGCCGTGCCTGCTGCCTCGGAATAAGTGCCCTTGACGGTACTGTTGATCTCGGCCGGGCCGGTTGCGGCGGCGTCGATCGTCCAGACACCATCGTCACGCCGGGCATTTCCCTTGGCGGTGACGCTGCCCGGGAAGTCCGGCGCGAAACGCTCGATACGGTCGAACCTGGCGTCAAAGTCCAGATCGGCGGACCCATCCGTATTCACCGCGCCAACAAGCGCCGCGAATGAGCTGTCAGGCCCTTGCAGACGCGCCGACCCTTCCAGCCCCGAAGCCGTGGGCGCCACGTTACCATCCAGTTTCAATGGCCCCGAAATCGTGTTCGAGATGCGTGCCAGATCGTCCAGACCGGCCGAGAAACTCAGCCCGCCGGATGCCCGGTCCAACTGACCCGAGGCATTTGCCGACAGCGCGGTGCCTGCCAGCCGGAATGTGCGGATGTTCAGGCCCTGGTCGTCGTTCGCCGCGTCCACGGTCAGGGTCGTGCGACCCGGTACCAGAGCGTCGGCCAATGCGACCCCGGTCTGGATGTCGTCGGCCTTGACTGTTCCGCGAATGTCGAAGGTCCGGCTGTCTCTGGCGGCCTTGCCCGACAGTTCTGCCGAAACGGCCCCGGCCACGGGGCGGCCCGCCAATGCCGCGAACAACGACAGGTCCGGGATTTCGGCCTTGGCCCGGCCATCAACGACCAATGTCCCAGTCGGGTCGTCGATGGTGGCGGCGATCTCGGCCTGCACGGCGGCGCTGTTCAGGCTGGCCTGCCGGATGTCGATTCGGTCGCGGCCGTACGCCCCGTCGAACGCCGCCTCAACGCGGCCGGTCAACAGCGGGTCGATCTGGTCCAGCCCGGTTCGGACATCGCGGGCGTCCAGACTGGCGGTGCCGTCGAACGCCAGCGTCCGGACCGCGCCCTTGCCATCCACCCGCGCCGACAGCGCGCCGGCCAGCGGGCGCTGGGCCAAGCCTGAAAATATCGACAGATCGGTAGCCCTCACCTCGGCCTGTCCGTCGAGCGTCAGATTGCCGCCGGGGGTCGTCACGTCTCCGCTGGCCTGCGCGGTCAAGGTCTCGCCGTTGATGGTGAGCGCGCGGATCGTTATGCCGCCCGCATCGCGCCGCGCGTCCAGCGCGATGTCGGTCTCTCCGGCGATCACCGGGTCGATGTCGTCGCGACCGGTGGACAGGTCGTGCCCTTCAACGGTCAGCTTGCCGTCGAAACTCCCCTCCAGCGGCGAGCCCGCGCCTTCGACACGCAGGCTGGCCCGTCCGCCCAAGTCCAGTTTCGCCAGACCCGAGAACCGGGACAGGTCCGTCACATCGGCGGTGGCGGTCCCGTCGACCTTCAACCCGCTTGCCAACCCGCTAATCTGTGCGTTGGCCCGCATGGCATAGTCGGTTCCGACCAGTTCGAACCCCGACAACCCAAGCGTCTGGTCTGCGCCATAGTCGAACCGGCCATCCAGGGTGATCTGGTCGCCAACCGCCGCCTTCAAGGCGGGATCGTTTGGATCGACACCGCCCAAATAGGCCTGAAGATCGCCGCTGAGGTCCAGGCCGGCGGTTTGCGTCAGAGTGCCCTGTGCCGTCAGCCGCGCCCGAGCGACGCGCAACTGCGGCGTATCGATTGCGTTGGCGGTCAGGCTGAGATCCCAGTAGTTGCCGTTCTTCTGGTCGAACAGGGCCGAGAACTGGGCTGCTCCCACCGAGGTATCCCCGCCGCCGAAGGGCAGAACCACCTCATCGCCGGCAGGCGGAGTGATCCGGCCCTGAATGGCTGCCATCTGCAAGGCGTTGCCTGCGGCAAGGTTCACCTGCGCCTCGAAGCGCAGCGCCTGCGAGGTGATTTCGGCCTTGGAGACCTCCATCCCACCGCCCGGCAATGTCCGTCCGTCGATGAACAGGCGTGTGCGCGCGCCGAAGAACGGGTCGATTTCGGGGGCAAGAAACGGCCTGAGGTCGCCGCCCAGATCCGCTGTAAAGACAATGCCGTCCTGTGCGGAGGTTTGCGTTTGTTCGAGTCCCCGCAGACGTATCTGGCCGCTGACATGGTCCATCCCGTCGCTGCCCAGACCGATATCGGCGGTGAAATCCGTGACCGGCCCAGACCCTTTGGCCGTCAACCCGATGGCCGGGCTGTCGGGGATTTTCAGGGCTTGGGAAATCAGGCCGCCGGGCGCCTCGGACACGGTCAGGTCAAGGTCGATCTGACGGCTTTCGTTCTGGAACCCGGCGGTCAGGGCGATCCGGTCGCCTTGGCGGTCCAGTCGGTCGATACCCAGCTTGGTGTCAAGGGTGCCGTCGGCCAGCGTCAGGTTGCCGTCTACCGACAACGTGGCCGCGACGCCGATCAGCGGTTGACCCAGCGACAGGCTGTCCACCCGGAGTTCTCCGATTTCGATGGCAACAGGCAGTTCCGGCAGTTGAAAGGGCTGGGCCTCGGCTGTGGCGGTCGGTTCATCCGACGTCGTCTTGCCGGGCGCGCGGGCGATTTCGATTTCCTCCGCCGCAAGGGCGTTCACGGAAAACCGTCCGCGGATCAGGGCCAGGCGGTTCCAGTCCAACTCGGCGTTGCGGATCGTCAGCCAGACGCCGTCGTCATCGGCGACGGTGATCTCCTCGATCGTGGCGCGGGCGCTCAGCGCGCCTTGCAGCCCCACGACGCGCACGTTGCGATTGTCGCCGGACAGGGTGTTCTGAAGGAAATCCGACAGCATGCCGCCGCCATCCGTGTCCTGTGCCGCAACGGGACCCGACAAAGTCAGCGACAGGGCGGCGATCGCAAGCGGATATGAAAGATGACGTGTCAAAATGCCTGCCCGATCCCGATGTAGAATTGCAGCCCGTCGCCGGTGTCTCCCTGGACGGGAACGGCCAGATCCAGCCGCAGGGGCCCAAACCCACCCAGATCATACCGGACCCCCAAGCCGGCGCCCGAATGGGTTTCGGCGCCGCTGCCAACGAAGGACGAGATGTCCACGGCACCGTAGTCGTAGAACCCGACCAGCGACAGTTTCTCGGTCACCTTTCCGCGGACTTCGCCGGACAGGCCCAGGAAGGATTTGCCACCGGCGATTCCGGTTCCGACGGGCACGCCCAGGCTTTCATACGGTTGGCCGCGCACGGTGCCCGCGCCGCCCGAGAAGAACAGGAAGTCGGGCGTGACCCCGTCGGCCGGCGGGCCGATCACCGAACCCAGCTGAATGCGCCCGGCAAGCACCAGCCGTCCGCCGGTGCCCAAGCTGGCATAACCACGCCCGTCGACAAACAGCCGAATCCCCGTATCGGTTCCAGACAGCCCGACAAACGGCATAACCTGGGCGTCAAGGTAATAACCGCGCGTGGCGCTGACCTTGCTGTCGCGCAGGTCCCATTCGGATCGGGTCGGCAGGATGAAATACCGGAACTTGCGGCCTGTACCATAGGCGTCATCCGCTTCGGAGTAGTAGAAACCCGTGGCGGCTTCGGCATAGAGACGGTCTGAAAATGTCCGACGTGCGCCGAAGACCAGCGACGCTGCCGAGACGGTGTAATTGTCGGTGTCGCGCCGTTCCAGCAACGCGCTCCAGAATGTGCTGTCGTCGGGGCCCAGCCTGTCGGGCTGGTCCAGGCGCAGGCCCAGGCGGTAATCGACGTCTTCGGACCCGCCGATGTTGCGGATCGCGGCTTCGAGCCGCAGACGCTGGGCGCGTCGGAAAACGTTTCGGTGGGTCCAGGTGGCCGCCAGATCCAGCCCATCGCGCGAGGCGAGTTCGAGCCCGAAGGTCAGGCGGCGCTTGGGCAGGTCCTCGAAGGTGGCGTCAAAATCCAGCGTGCCGTCGGGGTTGGGTGTTTCACGCTCGACGATCGAAACGCTGCTGAATGTTCCGGTGCGACGCAACCGGGTGCCGACTCTCTGCAGCTTGTCCGGCGAATAGACCTCGCCCGAAGGGAAACCAGCGATTTTCTCGATTGACCTGTGTCTGACATCGGTGTCGCCTGCGATATGCATCTTGCCGAACCGCAGGCGTGGGCCCGGGTCCAGCCTGATCCGAGCATCCAGCCGGGCTTGGGCTTGGCGGGCGATGATCTCTTGATCGGACAGGGCGGCCTTGGGGTGGCCCGCGTTTTTCCAGCCCTGCACCCCGGCCGACGCCGCATCATGGATCGCGCCAGTAGTGGCGCGCTTTCCGGTGGCGAAGCCTTCGGGCAGGTCGGTTTCGGGGGCCACGGGGCGGATGACGGCGGTTCCGAAAGAAAACGCGGGCCCGGGATTGATCGAGATCACCGCACGGTTGATCCGCGCCGGAACGTTCACCGAGCTGAGGTCAGCGGCTTCGCGCCCGTCCAGCTTGATGCTGACCGAAGGCCCGAAATACCCCGCGTCATACAGGATCTGCACGATGGTGCGATAATCGGACAGGGCGGCCGAAAAGACCTCCAAAGGTGTGTCCAGGCCCCGGGATTCGGCAGTGATGACCGAGGATGTGTTTTCGATCTTCTTGACAACGTCCGGCGGCAGGCCCGGCGCCGACAGGGAGGTTTCCAGCGCAAGCAGGCTGTGCGGGGCCACGGCCAGCACCGCGCCAATGAACCAGCCCCTCAGACTGCACTTCCGCCTGCCTGCCCGCATCAATTGGCTCCACCCGTTCTGCATTGCGGTTTTTCAGCCGAAATGCGGCCTCCGCAACGTCCTTGATCGGCATGTTAGAACATCGCGCGCGGGAAAGGGACAGAAATATTGGGTGGACAAGCTGGATTTTCAGCCGGCTGTCATGACCCGGCGTTGCGGAACCAACGGACGATGGCCGCGCGGTCCTCGGGCTCCATGTAGGTCACGTTCGCGGGCGGCATCGCGTGGCTGATCCCCGCCTGCAGATAGATCTGCTTGGCGTTGCGCGCGATGTCAGCCTCGGTTTCCAGCAGAACGCCCTTGGGCGCCCACAGGATGCCGTCCCAGACCGGCTCGCGCGCGTGGCACATCGAACAGCGGCCCAGAACGACGTCATGGGCGGCCTCGAAGCCGGGGGCCTCGGCGAACCGCTGTTCATAGGGCGTCAGCGGCTGCGCCTCGGCCTCTTCCAGCGGGTCGTGCATCGGGGCGGTGGACAGCCACATGATGGCGATGAACAGCAGGGCCGTCACAAGCCAGGTCCAGGTCGGGTTGCCGGCCCGGGCGTGGCGCGTGTTGAAATAGTGGCGGATGGTGACGCCCATCAGAAAGACCAGCGCCGCGATGATCCAGTTGTACTTGGTCGCAAAGGCCAGCGGATAGTGGTTTGACAGCATCAGGAAGACCACCGGCAAAGTCAGATAGTTGTTGTGGGTCGAGCGCAGCTTGGCGATCTTGCCGTATTTCGGGTCGGGGGTGCGGCCATTTTTCAGGTCGTCCACCACGATCCGTTGGTTGGGCATGATGATGAAGAATACGTTGGCCGTCATGATCGTGGCGGTGAAGGCGCCCAGATGCAGCATCATCGCGCGGCCGGTGAAGATCTGGTTGTATCCCCAGCCCATTGCCACCAGCAGAACGAACAGCAGCAGCATCAGCAGGGTCGGACGCTCGCCCAGATCAGATTTGCACAGGAAATCATAGATCAGCCAGCCCACGGTCAGCGACGCCGCCGAGATCAGGATGCCCTGCCACAGCGCCAGATCGGCCTTTTGCGCGTCGATCAGGTACAGCTCTCCACCCACCCAATAGACGATCATCAGCAGCGCCGCGCCGCTGAGCCATGTGGAATAGCTTTCCCATTTGAACCAGGTCAGGTGATCGGGCATCCGTTCGGGCGCCACCAAGTATTTCTGGATGTGATAAAACCCGCCGCCATGCACCTGCCATTCCTCGCCATCCGCCGGGCCGGGAATGTCGCGGTTCAGGCCGAGATCCAGCGCGATGAAATAGAACGACGACCCGATCCACGCGATCGCGGTGACCACATGCAGCCAGCGCACGCCAAAGGCCAACCAGTCCCAGAACACGGCAAACTCAAACATCCATGGCTCTCCGATTGTTTGCCCGCACACTAGGCAAGTGGTGGTTTCTTCGGTATTCCCGCATATTGTCAAACTGTATCAAAAAAAACGATAAGATGTCCTATCTCGACAACATTCGCACCTTTGTCCGGGTCTATGATCTGGGCAGCATGTCCGCGGCGGGCCGCGATCTGCGGATTTCACCGGCGGTAACATCGGCGCGGATTTCCCAGCTCGAGGATCATCTGGGCGTGCGTCTGTTCCAGCGCACCACGCGCAACCTGTCGCCGACCGAGCAGGGCCGGGCTTTCTATCCCGGTGCGGTGGCGGTGCTGGACGCGGTCGATCAGGCCGAGGCGCAGGTTATGCACCTGACCGAGGCCCCGCGCGGCACCTTGTTCGTGGCGGCGCCGCTTGGGGTGGGGCGGCGGTTGATCGCGCCGCAAGTGCCGGAATTTCTGGACAAATATCCCGAGATCGACGTGCGGCTGCGCCTGACCGACCGCTCGGTGGACCTGACGACCGAGGGGCTGGATCTTGCGTTCTTCATCGGCCTGCCCGAGGACAGCACCCTGCGCATCCGCAAGATCGCCGATTGTCAGCGCATTCTGTGCGCGGCCCCGGATTATGTCGCGCGCCGGGGCATGCCGCGATCGGGGGCTGATCTGATCGCGGACCGGCACGAATGCCTGAACCTGCGCTATCCCGGCGCGACCGAGTTTCAATGGCTGTTGCAGACGCCCGACGGCCCCAAACGCTTTGCCGTGTCCGGCCGGTTTGAGTGCGATGATGGCGACGTGCTGACCGATTGGGCACTGGCGGGGCAGGGGATCGCGATGAAGCCGGTCTTCGAAGTGGCCGAGCATCTGAAGGCCGGCCGCCTTGTACCGGTGGCGCAGGACACGCCGCCCGTTCCGGTGCAGATGGCGTGCCTGTACACCCATCGCCGCCATCAGGACCCCAAGGCGCGCCTGTTCATGGATTTCGTGATCGCCCGGATCGGCGCGGTCGTCCGCCGGGCCGAGGCCTAGGCTCTCAGCTGCCGCGATAGGTGGAATAGCCGTAGGGCGACAGCAGCAGCGGCACATGGTAATGCGCCTGCGGATCGGACATGCCGAACCGGATCGGCACCTGATCCAGGAACAGCGGGTCCGCTCCCGCCTGGCCGGTGGCGCGCAGATAGTCGCCGGCAAAAAAGATCAACTCGTAGGTTCCGGTTTGGAACTTGTCCTGCGGCAGGATCGGGCTGTCGGTGCGCCCATCGGCGTTGGTCTGCATCTCGACCAGCTTGCGGTGCGAATTGCCCGACACGCGGTACAACGCGATTTTCAGCCCTTGGGCCGGACAGCCGCGGGCCGTGTCCAGAACGTGGGTCGTCAGGTATCCTGTCACGGGTCTCTCCTGCCTGTTGCGTGGTGCAGTCTTGCCGGTCGTCAGCGGATTTGGCAAACGGATAGACCGCATTCTGAGGCGAAACCCATGCCCGAGGAAACGGCCAAATAACCGAAACAGCGTTCGGATTGATTTGATAATCCCTTGCGGTTTCATGCAATAAAAAGCCAGTGAATGGTCGCAACAAAAGGCGGAACCCAACATGCAGCCCCCCAGATACCCGCGCGACATGATCGGATATGGCGCCACCACGCCCGATGCGAAGTGGCCCGGCGGCGCCAAACTGGCAGTGCAGATCGTGCTGAACTATGAAGAGGGCGGCGAAAACTGCGTGCTGCATGGCGACGCGGCGTCCGAGGCGTTTCTGTCCGAAATCGTGGGCGCCGCGCCCTGGCCCGGCCAGCGGCATTGGAACATGGAATCCATCTATGAATACGGCGCCCGCGCCGGGTTCTGGCGGCTGCATCGCCTGATGGCCGACCTGCCGGTGACCGTCTATGGCGTGGCCACCGCGCTGGCGCGCTCGCCCGATCAGGTGGCGGCGATGAAGTCCGCCGGGTGGGAGATCGCCAGCCACGGGCTGAGATGGATCGAACACAAGGACATGCCCGAAGACGAGGAGCGCGCCCAGATCGCCGAGGCGATCCGCCTGCACACCGAGGTGGTCGGAGACCGCCCGCGCGGCTGGTACACGGGGCGGTGTTCGGACAACACCGTGCGGCTTGTCGCCGAGGAAGGCGGGTTTGCCTATGTGGCCGACAGCTATGCCGACGATCTGCCTTATTGGGTGCACACCGGCGGGCGCGACCAGCTGATCGTGCCCTATACGCTGGACTGCAACGACATGCGCTTTGCCACGCCGCAGGGGTTCAACTCGGGCGATCAGTTCTTTGCGTATCTGCGCGACAGTTTCGATGCGCTCTATGCCGAGGGGCAGGCCGGCGCGCCCAAGATGTTGTCGATCGGTCTGCATTGCCGCCTGATCGGCCGACCGGGCCGGGTGATGGCGCTGAAGCGGTTTCTGGACTATGCGCGCGGCTTTTCCGATGTGTGGTTCGCGACCCGGTTGCAGATTGCCGAACACTGGGCCGCGCATCATCCGCCGCAGGACCGCCCGCGCCCCTCGCAGATGGACCGCGACTCCTTCGTGGCGGCCTATGGCGGCATCTTCGAACATTCGGCCTGGATCGCCGAGCGCGCCTGGGCGCTGGAACTGGGGCCGGCGCACGATACGGCGGGCGGGCTGCACAACGCGCTGGCGCGGGTGTTCCGTTCGGCCTCGCCCGAGGAGCGCTTGGGCGTTCTGACCGCGCATCCGGATCTGGCGGGCAAGCTTGCACAGGCCAAACGCCTGACGGCTGAAAGCACCGCCGAACAGGCCTCGGCCGGGTTGGACGCCCTGACCGACGCCGAGCGCGACGCCTTTACCAATCTGAACACGCGTTACACCCGGAAATTCGGCTTTCCCTTCATCATCGCGGTGCGCGACCACGACAAGGCCTCGATCCTGCAGGCGTTTCAGCGACGCATCGAGAATGACCGCGAGACCGAGCTCGCCGAAGCCTGCCGTCAGGTCGAGCGCATCGCCGAGTTCCGCCTGCGCGACCTGTTGCCCTCATGACCCTGGTTATCCATATCGCGCCGCTGACGGCCCAGGCCTTTGCGCCATTCGGCGACGTGCTCGAGGTTTCGGGCGCGCCGGACAAGATCATCAACCAGGGTCAGTGCGGGCGATATCATGACCGAGCGGTGCTGGATTTTGCGGACGGGCGCGCGGGGATCAGCCTGTTCGACGCCAACCCGCGGGCATTGCCCTATCAACTGGACATGGTCGAACGTCACCCTCAGGGCAGCCAGGCCTTCATTCCGATGACCCACCAGCCGTTCCTGGTGATCGTCGCGCCGGACGAAGATGGCGTTCCGGGCAGGCCGCTGGCCTTCGTGACGCAGCCGGGGCAGGCCGTGAACTATCATCGCGGCACATGGCACGGCGTGCTGACGCCGCTGCACGCGCCCGGCCTGTTCGCCGTGGTCGACCGCATCGGCGACGGCACCAACCTTCAGGAGCATTGGTTCGACACCCCTTACGAGGTGCGGTTGCCCTGACCGGGTCAGCCCGCCATCAGCCGGGCCACATCCAGCATCCGGGCCGAGAACCCCCATTCATTGTCGTACCAGCCAAAAACCCGCACTTGGCGGTCGCCGACCATGCGGATCTCGGGGCCAGCGATCACCAGCGACTCGGGCCGCGCCCGCAGGTCGGACGACACCAGGGGCATGTCGGTCCAGCCAAGAACGGCCGACTCGACAACCGCATGGCGCAACCGTTCTGTGAAGGTGTCGATGTCCATCGGAGTTTCCAGCGTCGCCACCAGGTCCACGGCCGAGACGCTGGCCGTCGGCACCCGCACCGCCGCGCCCGAGATGCGCCCGGCTAGATGCGGCAGCACCACGTCGATCAGGTGCGTCGCGCTCGAGGTCGTGGGCACCATCGACAGCGCCCCCGCGCGCGACCGCGCCAGATCGCCCCGCGGTGCGTCCACCATCGGCTGGCTGTTGGTGTAGCAATGGATCGTGGTCATGTGCCCTGATGCGATGCCCCCGATGCCGTCCAGCACCTTGACGAGCGGCGCTAGCGCATTCGTGGTACAGGACGCGTTCGACACGATCCGAGCATCGCCCAAGACGTCTTCGTTGGCGCCCAGAACGATGGTGGTGTCGGCGGCCGGTGACGGCCCCGAGATCAGAACCTTTGCCGCCCCGGCCTGCAACCCCCGTGCGGCCACGTCCGAGCTGCGGGCGATGCCGGTGCAGTCCAGCAGCACATCCACCCCCGACAGATCGACCCGCGCCACATCTTCGCTGTTGGTGACGGGGATTTCTACGCCATCCACCACCAGCGCGGCGTTCCGGGCCGCGACCGTCCCGGCATAGGGGCCGAAGGTGCTGTCGTATTGGAACAGATAGGCACAGGTTTCCAGCGGCGCGATGTCGTTGATCAGCACCACCTGAACATCTGACCCGGCGGGCAGCGCCATGACCTGCCGCAGGATCGTGCGGCCGATGCGGCCGAATCCGTTGATCGCAATCTTCATGCGCAAGCTATGGCAGGGCGCCGGGGCGACCTCAATGCCCGTTCGGGGGGATGTCAGCCGCAGCTGACTTGCGAGAAGAACTGACCCGAGATGTTCTGGTACATGCTGGACCGGATCACCTTGCACCCGGTCGCTTGCTGGATGGCCGCGATGGCCTGAAGCGTGCGCAGGCGCGGGGGCGGACCGAACGGGTTAAGGTTGTTGTTGTCGCGGGTGGCGCGGTACACGACCGGTTCGTCGGCCACCTGGGTGACGGCCCAGGTGCGGCTCATCACCGATACGGTTCGGGTTTCTTCGTTTGCAAGGGCCGGGGCAGCGACGCTGAGAGGCGCGATCGTGGCCAGAGTCAAAATGGATCTACGCAGTTTCATTGGGCAATCTCCGGGAATGAACACATGAAATCTGCCCCGATCAGAGCAAATTTCGGCCCCCGAGGGAAGTCTCGGCCCGGGAAAGCCGGTTTCGGGCGGGAATTTCTCGCTATCGCCCGGCCACGGACAGGGGCATGTGGCGGTTGACGTCCTTGTACAGCAGGTACCTGAACCGCCCCGGCCCGCCGGCATAGCAGGCCTGCGGGCAGAACGCGCGCAGCCACATGTAGTCGCCGGCCTCGACCTCGACCCAATCCTGGTTCAGCCGATAGACCGCCTTGCCTTCCAGCACATACAGCCCGTGTTCCATCACATGGGTCTCGGCAAAGGGAATGACGGTGCCGGGTTCGAAGGTGACGATGTTGACATGCATGTCATGACGCAGGTCGGACGGGTCGGCAAAGCGGGTGGTGGCCCAGCGACCCTCGGTGCCGGGCATCGGGGTGGGGGCCACGTCGCGCTCGTTGGTGATGATCGGGTCGGGGGCGGGCAGGCCGGGCACCGCCTGATAGGCCTTGCGCACCCAGTGGAACCGCGCCACCGCGTCGGACCGGTTGTGCAGCGCCCAGTCGGATCCGGGCGGCACATAGGCGTATCCGCCGGGGTCCAGCACGTGCTTCTGCCCGGCGAGGGTCAGGACCACGGTCCCTTCGACCACGAAGAGGACGCCTTGCGCCGCCGGGTCGGTCTCTGGTCGGTCGCTGCCACCGCCGGGCTGAACCTCCATGATGTATTGCGAAAAGGTCTCGGCGAAGCCGCTGAGCGGACGGGACAGGACCCACAGCCGGGTCTTCTCCCAGAACGGCAGAAAGCTGGTGACGATGTCGCGCATCGTACCGCGCGGGATCACGGCATATGCCTCGGTGAACATGGCGCGATCGGTCAGCAACTGATCCTGACCGGGGTGGCCGCCATAGGGCGCGTAATAGGTGGGATGAGCCATCGTAAAACCTCGGGTAGGTGTCGCGGCCACTATGTGTCGATCGAGCGGGGGCCGATAGCGTCACGGATGCAAAAGGTTTGTTCGGGATTATTTGAAGGTGCACCCCGCCCGGGGCTTGGCCGCACCGCACCCGCGGTATAGGCTTGGCCCCGGACCCATTTCGACGAAAGCGAGTTTCAAGGCATGCCCCGGTTTTTCTTCCTCTTCTGCGCAGCGGTTCTGGTCGGGTTGATCGGCACGGCGCAGGCCAAACCCCTGTCGCGGATCATTGCTGAAATGGGCCTGAGCCCGGCTGATTTTCAGATTCTGGACGCGGCCTCGACGGCACTGCTGTCGGGCGGGACGCCTAGCGTCGGGCAGGAACGCAGCTGGGAAAATGAACAGACCGGCTCGAAAGGGACGATCCGGGTACGCGACGTGCGGGGAAACTGTGTACATCTGCAGCATTTCATCCAAGCCGAAGGCGGTGATAAAACCCGCGAAATCCGGACGCGGCGTTGCAGGGACGCTGGCGGAAACTGGATCATGACACCCTGATTGCCCGGGAAACGCTCGATCCGGGCCAAACGTCCCCAAGTCCTTTGAACAAATGATTGCGCGTGACGTCCCGTCACCCGGCTGGACAGGGTCAGTGCCCCTGCGCCATCCTCGCGTCAGAAATTCGGCCCTGCGCCGGGCCATTTGGGAGGGACCATCCATGAACATGTCATTCGTCTTGCGCGAGGAGAACCGGGCGCTGCTGGAGCGGGTCCGCGACATGATCCGCAACGAGATCATGCCGTTGGAAGAGGAATACCAGGCCGAGATCAACAAGGGCGACCGCTGGCAGTACACCGACCGCCAGGCCGAGATCCTGGAGGGGTTGAAGGCCAAGGCAAAGGCGGCGGGTCTGTGGAATTTCTGGCTGACCGACAGCGACAAGGGATTTGGCCTGACTACGGTCGAGTACGCCTATTTCGCCGAAGAGATGGGTAAGACCCCGCTGGGCGCCGAGGTGTTTAACTGTTCCGCCCCCGACACCGGCAACATGGAGGTGTTCGAGCGCTATGGCACCGAGAAGATGAAAGAGCAGTGGCTCAAGCCGCTGCTCGCGGGCGAGATCCGCTCGGCCTATCTGATGACCGAACCGGATGTAGCCTCGTCGGATGCCACGAATATCTCGATGTCCTGCGTGCGGGACGGGGATGACTATGTTCTGAATGGCGAGAAATGGTGGTCGTCCGGCGCGGGCGATCCGCGCTGCAAGGTCTACATCGTGATGGTCAAGACCGGCGGCGACGACCTGCCCAAGCACCAGCGCCAGTCCATGATCGTGGTGCCCGCCGACACGCCGGGGATCGAGATCCTGCGCCCGATGGAAGTGTACGGCCATGACGACGCGCCGCACGGGCACATGCATATCCGGTTCACCGATGTAAGAGTGCCGGCCGAGAACATCCTGCTGGGCGAGGGCCGCGGGTTCGAAATCGCACAGGGGCGCCTCGGGCCCGGTCGCATCCATCACTGCATGCGCGCGATCGGCCAGGCCGAGATGGCGCTGGAGCAGATGTGCAAACGCGCCCTGCAGCGCGAAGCCTTCGGCAAGAAGCTGGCGCAGTTGGGTGCCAATTTCGACATCATCGCCGAGTGCCGGATGGAGATCGAGATGGCCCGCCTGCTGTGTCTGAAGGCCGCGTGGTACATGGATCAGGGCGATGCGCGCGCGGCTGCCCCGTGGATCAGCCAGATCAAGGTCGTCGCGCCGCGTGTTGCGCTGAAGGTGATCGACGAGGCGGTGCAGATGTTTGGCGGGCAAGGCGTCAGCCAGGATACGCCGCTGGCCACCGCCTGGACCCATGTGCGCACGCTGCGGCTAGCCGATGGCCCGGATGCGGTGCATCGCCGTCAGGTGGCGCGAGCCGAACTGAGAAAGCATACCCAGGAAAAGATCTGACATGCAGGACGCGGCGATGCAGCCAGTGGTGGGTGAGACCGCATATTTTCGGGTCGCGCCCGACGGGGCCTTTGTCGGCAATGACCCGGCGCGCGGGCCGTGGTCGGCCGATCACTGTCATGCCGGCCCGGTCGCGGGCCTGATCGTGCGCGCGGCCGAGATCGAGGTCGGCCCCGACAAGATGCTGACCCGCCTGACGGTCGATCTGCTGCGCCCGCTGCCTCTGTCCGGTCTGCGCGTGGCCGCCGAGACCGTGCGCCACACCAAGACGCTGGCCACCACGCGCGTCACCGTGCATGACCTGGACGACACGCTGTGCGCCACCGCCGCCACGATGCATCTGGCGCGCCGGGATTTGGGGCCGGTGCCGAATGTGGCGATCCAAGGCCCCGACCTGTCGCAGATCGAAGACGGCCCGTTTCCCATCGGCGAAATGCGGCATGACCTGCCCGGCTTTGCCCATCATTCCGAGGTGGCTTATCCCAAGGGCGGCAACCAAGGGGCGGGGCCAAAAACCATCTGGATGCGTACCCCGCCTCTGCTGCAGGGCGAAACCCCCTCGCCGATCCAGTCGCTGTGCCCGCTGGCCGATTGCGGCAACGGAATTTCGTGGAATGCGCCGACCTCGGAAATGGGGTTCATGAACACCGACCTGACGGTGCAGATCCACCGCGAGCCGACCTCCGACTGGCTCGCCTCGGATTCCGTGTCACACTGGCAGCCCAGCGGCATCGGGATGTCGCAGTCGGTTCTGTACGATACTCAAGGCCCGATTGGCACGGCGCTGCAGACGCTGGTCCTGTTTCCGCCGAAATGAGCGGCAAAATCCGTGCTCACCGCCGAACTGTGTTGCCAGCGCCGGTCGGGCACCCTATCTTCGCGTTCATGCGCTGGATACCCGCCGTGATCGCCTGTTGCCTGCCGTTTTCTGCAGTGGCGCACCCGCATGTCTTCATCGACACCGGGTTGGAATTCATCGTGGACGAGTCGGGCAACCTGACCCATGTCCGCGTCACTTGGGCTTATGACGAATTCTACTCGCTGCTGGTGCTCGAGGATATGAGGTTGGATCAGGACGGCGACGGCGTTTTATCCGAGGCGGAAGAACAGCGCCTTGCTGGCTTCGACGCGCAATGGGTCGAAGGATACAACGGCGATCTGGTCATCCTGGCAGCCGATCAGCCGGTTGCCTTGTCTGGTCCGCTAGAGCCGCGCGCGACGACTGAGGATGGCCGAATCGTGACCACCCATCTGCGCAAGGTCGAGGGCGAGCCAGTACCCGCGCAGGCTTTGTCGGCCAAACCCTATGACGAGACATTCTATACCGCCTACGAGGTGACGCGTCCGGTCACCGTTTCCGGGCCTGAAACCTGCCGGATCGACAGGTTCGAGCCGGATATCGACGGCGAACTGGCCCAGATGCAGGCCTTTCTGCTGACCTTGGACGCCGACTATGACCTCGAGGAGAACGACATACCTCTGGTCGGTGAACGCTTTGCCACCGAGATCCGCGTTTCATGTCCCGCTACCTGATCCTGCCGGTCAGCCTGGCGATTGCGCTGCTGCTGTGGTTCTGGGGCAGCGGAGGTTTTGACAGCCTCGCGTCTTGGGCCGCGGGCGAGCAGCGGGAATTCCAGAACCAGATCGCCCGTGCCCTGCGGGCCGCGCGGGCCGAACAGCCCGAGGCCGTGGCCACGCTGCTGGCCGTGTGTTTTGCCTATGGGTTCTTCCATGCGGTGGGGCCGGGTCATGGCAAGGTGCTGATCGGAGGGTACGGGCTGGGCCGCAATGTCGCCTTTCTGCGCCTGTCGGCGATCAGCATACTGTCCTCGCTGGGGCAGGCCGTGACGGCGATCGTTCTGGTCTATGCAGGCGTTCTGGTGTTCCAGATGTCGCGGGAAAGCTTGGTCGGCACCACCGAGCAGATCATGGCCCCGGTCAGCTATGGCGCAATCGCGGCCATCGGGCTGTGGCTTGTTCTGCGGTCGCTGCGCAGTTTCGCCCGGCGCGGCCGTGCGGACAGTGCTCCGCACGACCATCACCATCATCATGATCACGGGCATCACCACCACGACGGCGAGGTCTGTTCCGATTGCGGGCATCGTCACGGCCCCACCGCCGAAGAGGTGGCCCAGGTCGGCAGCCTGCGCGAGGCGCTGATTCTGATCGCAGGCATCGCCGCGCGACCCTGTACCGGAGCTTTGTTCGTGCTGATCCTGACCTGGCAGATGGGCATCGCGATGGTCGGTATCGCCGGGGCCTTTGCCATGGCGCTGGGCACCGCGACCGTTACCACCCTGGTTGGTTGGACGTCGTTCGGGTTGCGGGGCGGGTTGCTGGCCTCGGCCTCGGCCACGCGGTTTGCGGCCGTGTTGGCGCCCACGATCGAACTGGTGGCCGGGCTGCTGATCGCGGTGATTGCCGGTGGATTGCTGCTGCGCGCGCTCTGACGTCAGTCGAAAACAGGATCGGGGTAGCCCACCCGCGCCAAGTACAAACCTTGCGGCGGGCAGACCGGCCCGCAGGCCGCGCGGTCGGCGGCCTCGAGCGCATCGCGCACGTCCTGCGGGGTCCAGGCGCCCGCGCCGACCCGTTCAAGCGTACCGACGAAACTGCGCACCTGGTTGTGCAGGAAGGACCGGGCACGGACATGGAAATGCACTTCGGGGCCGGAAAAGCCCTGAACATGTTCGACGCGCAGCTCGTCCAGCGTCTTGACCGGGCTGGCCGCCTGGCAGATCGACGACCGGAAGGTGGTGAAGTCGTGCCGCCCGATCAGCATGTCGGCCCCTTCCTGCATCGCGGCGACATCCAGCGGGTGCCCGATCTGCCAGACCTGGCCCTTGTCATGGGTCGCGGGTGCACGGCGGATCAGGATGCGGAACAGGTATTGCCGCTCGATGGCCGAGAACCGCGCATGCCAGTCATCCGCCACCCGCGCGGCCTTGAGAATCGCCACCGGCAACGGCTTGAGGTGATAGTTCAGCGCCTCGGACAGGCGGAACGGGTCCCAATCCTTTTCCAGGTCGCAATGGGCCACTTGCCCCAGCGCGTGAACGCCCGCATCCGTGCGCCCGGCGGCAGCGATCGTGTGCGCACCGGGCTGCAGTTTCGACAAAGCCGCCTCGATGGCGCCCTGGACCGAGGGCAGCTCTTTCTGCCGCTGCCATCCGGCAAACGGCGCACCTTGGTATTCGACTTTCAACGCGTATCTGGGCATGGGCTGCTGGTACCCTGCCGGGCGCGCCCGGGCAAGGGCAGGCGGCAAAAGCGCTGGCAACCGGGGCAGCGGCTACCTATCTTGGGACAAACAAGAAATGCGGGGCGGCGGTTTGGTCATCTCATCACTGGCAGACAGTCTTGTGCGCGGCGTCGAATCCGTCGGTGACCGCGTGTCCGAGACGTTTTTCGAACCGGTCGTGCGGCTGGGCGTCACCGGGCTGGCGCGGTCGGGCAAGACGGTGTTCATCACGTCGCTGGTGGCCAACCTGCTGGACAGGGGGCGGATGCCCGGCCTGGTCGCCCAGCAGGAGGGGCGCATCAACGCCGCCTACCTGCAGCCGCAGCCCGACGACACCGTGCCCCGGTTCGACTATGAATCGCACCTGTCGGCTCTGACCGGGCCGCAGCCCCACTGGCCCGACAGCACCCGCGCCGTGTCCGAGCTGCGTCTGTCGTTCAAGGTCCGCCCCGCCGGGCTGCTGGCCGGCCTGCAGGGGCCGCGCACCGTGCATCTGGACATCGTCGACTATCCCGGCGAGTGGCTGCTGGATCTGGCCCTGCTCGAAAAATCCTATGACGACTGGTCGCGCGAAACGTTGGAGCGGATCGCGCAGCGTCCGGCCGCGGCCGATTTCCTGGCCCAGATCAAATCTGTTGACCCGGCCGACCCCCATGATGAACCCACCGCGCAGGCCCTGGCGCGGGGCTTTGCCGACTATCTGACTGCCGCGCGGGATGCGGGTTTCTATGACTGTACGCCGGGCCGGTTTCTGCTGCCGGGTGATCTGGCCGGGTCGCCGGTGCTGACCTTTGCGCCTTTGCCGACCGAGGGCGCCTCGCGCCGCCGCAGCTTGCATCGCGAGATGGAGCGCCGGTTCGAGGCCTACAAATCGCAGGTCGTGAAGCCCTTTTTCCGGGATCATTTTGCCCGGATCGACCGGCAGGTGGTGTTGGTGGATGCGCTGGGCGCGATCCACAAGGGGCCGCAGGCGGTCGAGGACATGCGCCGCGCCATGGGTGATATCCTGTCTGCCTTCCGGCCCGGCCGCAATGCGTGGCTCAGCCAGATGCTGCTGGGCAAGCGGGTCGAACGCATCCTGTTCGCTGCCACCAAGGCCGATCACCTGCACCACCTGCAGCACCCGCGCCTGACCGCGATCATGGAGGCTCTGACGCGCGAGGCGCGCGACCGCGCCAGGTTCGCCGGGGCCGAGACCGCTGCCATGTCCATCGCCGCGCTGCGCGTGACGACCGAAGAAATCCGCACCCACAACGGCGTCGAACTGCCCTGCGTGCGCGGTACGTTGGACACCGGCAAGCAGGCGGCCTTCTATCCCGGAGAGCTGCCCGAAGACCCCGCCCATCTGCTGGGCCCCGCGCGCAAGGGGGCCGACACTTGGTTGGGCGAGGATTACGGGTTCATGACCTTTGCCCCGGCGCATCTGTCGCTGCGCCCCGGCGACGGCCCGCCGCATATCCGGCTGGACCGCGCTGCGCAGTTCCTGATCGGAGACCGGCTGTGACCGTTACCCTCAGGCCCGCGCGCAGCCTCGACGCCGGGGCGGTCGGAGAGATCCTGCACGGCTTTGCACGCGAAAACGACTGGATGCCCGAGCTGCATTCCGGGGCCGAAGCCATCGCCTTTTGCGGGCGGATGATCGACAATGGATGGGTCACGGTTGCCGAACAGGGCGGCAAGGTCGCAGGCTTTCTAGCCGTGGACGGGACCGAGGTTCATTGCCTGTACCTGAGCCCCGCCGCGCGAAACCAGGGGATCGGCGCACAACTGCTAGACAGCGCCAAGGCAGGTCGTAGCGAACTGGTGCTGTTTGCTTTTCAGGCCAATACGGGCGCGCGCCGGTTCTATGAGCGGCACGGCTTTGTCGAAGTGGCCCGAAGCGACGGGGCCGACAATGATGAACAGCTGCCGGACATTCGGTTCGTCTGGCAACAGAAGGAGTGACGCATGGCCAAGGGTCCGGTTCTGATCGAACTTGACGAGGATGCCCCGGCCGCCGACGTGGCGAACGCCGCGCCGGTACCGGATATCGCGCCACCCCAGGGGCAGGCGATGCAGGCCGCGGCCCGGCTGGCCGCGCGCAAGCCGTCGGTTCTGGGCCGGTGGTTCTGGGGGCTGGCGGTTGCCGTCGTGGGGGCGGCGGTCTCTGTAGCCGCTTGGAATTTTGCCACCTCGTTGATCGCCAGCGTCCCGGTGCTGGGCTGGATCGTGACCGGCCTGATCTGCGCGCTGGTGCTGGTGGCTTTGCTGATCGCCCTGCGCGAACTGGCCGCGCTGGGCCGGCTGTCGCGGGTGGACGGGATGCGCCGCGCCGCCGATGCCGCGCTGGCCGATGCTGATCTGGCGCAGGCCCGGGCCGTGACCCAGCGCCTGATCACGTTCTATCGCGGGCGCGAGGATACGCGCTGGGGCCGCGACCGCCTGGCCGAACGGATCGAGGATCAGTTCGACGCCTCGGGCCTGCTGGGACTGGTCGAGGACGAATTGCTGGCCCCGCTGGACGCCGCCGCCAGCCGCGAGGTCGAGGCCGCCGCGCGCCAGGTCGCGACCGTGACGGCGCTGGTGCCGCTGGCGCTGGCCGATGTGGCGACGGCGCTGCTGGCGTCGCTGCGGATGATCCGCCGGATTGCCGAAATCTATGGCGGTCGGGCCGGGTTTCTGGGGGGCTGGCGGTTGACCCGCGCGGTGTTCGTTCACCTGGTGGCCACCGGTGCGGTGGCCGTGGGCGACGACCTGCTCGAACCGGTTCTGGGCGGGTCAGTCCTCAGCAAACTGTCGCGCCGCTTTGGCGAAGGGCTGGTCAACGGCGCCCTAAGCGCCCGCGTCGGCGTGGCCGCGATGGAGGTCTGCCGTCCGCTGCCCTTCTCGGACCGCCACAGGCCGTCGACCCGCGGCATGGTCTCGCGCGCGCTGGGCGGGCTGTTTTCCAAGGGTTGATCTGCCGCAAAGCCATCGGGCCGCTACTCAGGGCAAAATCTTCCGGAAGGGAGACTAGCCATGGCGGATCACGGCCACAGCCAACAGGAAATCGCAGAACGGATCGACACCCCACCCGGACGTGGGTTCTTGCGGGACGTTGTCTATGGCGGGATCGACGGATCGGTGACCACGCTGGCCATCGTGGCAGGCGTCGCCGGGGCTGGGCTGTCGCCCTTCGTCATCGTGGCCTTGGGCTTGGCAAACGTGCTGGCTGACGGGTTCTCGATGGCTGCTGGGAATTACTCGGGGACCAAGGCCGAGCTGGACAATATCCGACGGATCCGCGCCATCGAAGAGCGCCACATCCGCCTCTACCCCGACGGCGAGCGCGGCGAGGTGCTGGAAATCCTGTCCCGCAAGGGCCTGTCGGGCCGGGTGCTCGAACAGGCAACCGATGCGATCACTGCCGATCGGGATACCTGGATCAACCTGATGATCGAGGGCGAGTACGGGTTGGGCAGCGTCGATCCGCATCCGCTCAAGGCCGCCGCAGCCACGTTCGCGGCCTTTGTCGTGGCCGGTATGGTTCCGCTCGTGCCGTTCTTGTTGGGTGTCGAGGGCGCGTTTTCAGCCTCGGTCCTGATGACGCTGGGCGTGTTCTTTGCCATCGGCGCGATGAAAAGCCGGTGGTCGCTGGCGCCCTGGTGGCGCTCGGGGCTTGAGACGCTGGCGATCGGTGGAGCAGCGGCAGCAATTGCCTATCTCGTCGGGTCTCTGTTCCATCCTTAGATTACTGGCGTCAGACCACAACAGGCTGAAACCATTTGGGATTTCCCGACTGTCTTACCGCGCCTGCACAGGATAGCCTATAATGCAGATTTGCCCGGAGGTGCGGTTTGGAATCTCTGCTTGTTCTTGTTGGCTTGGTCGTTTTGGCGATGCCGGTATCTATTGTCGTCTTGCTGGTCGGCCATGCCCGACTGCGGCGGCGGGTCGAGCAGTTGGAGATCAGGTTGGGTGTCGAGCCGCAGCCCGACATGGCGCGGCCCGCGCAGACGCCGCCCGCGCCAGCAGAAGCGTTGAAGCCAAAACCCCGACCGGCCCCTTGGGGCCCGCCGAAACAGGCAAGCCCACCCTTACCGGACCAACAGCCTGAGCCTGAAAAATCGGCAACTGTTGCCGAGACCGCATCCCCTCCGGCCGCAGTCGTGTTCCGCGCCGAGCGCTTCGACGATCTGGGCGCGTGGCTCCGAGAGAACTGGTTCTATGCCGTATCCGCCCTGTCGCTGGCGCTGGCGGGGATATTTCTGGTGCAATACGGGGTCGAGAACGGGTTGCTGCCGCCCACCGCGCGCGTGTTGGCGGCCTTGGGCTTCGGCTCGCTGCTGATCGTGGCGGGTGAAGTCGTGCGGCGCCGATACGGCGATGACGAGTCGTCGGCCACCGCCTACCTGCCTTCGGTATTTGCAGGCGCGGGGCTGGTCACGCTGTTCGGCGGTGTGCTGGCGGCGCGCCAGCTCTACGACCTGATCGGCCCCGAGGCGGCTTTGGCGGGCATGATCGCCATCGCTCTTGTCGGGCTGGTTCTGGGCTGGTTCCACGGCCCGCTGCTGGCGGCGATCGGGTTGATCGGCGCCTTTGCCGCGCCATTCGTCGTAGGTGGAGAGTCGGCCGACCCGTCCTGGCTGTATGGATATTTCTTCGTGATCACCGGGCTTGGGCTTGGGATCGACACGGTGCAGCGTTGGGCCTGGGTGTCGGTGCTTTCGCTGATAGGAGCCTATTTGGCGGGCCTTTTGCTTGTGGCTGGTTCGCCGATCACAGAACCGGCTTTCCTCATCTACGTGGCTGCCGTTGCCGTGATCGCCATTGCCATTCCCGTGCGCCGGATCTGGCCTGATCATGACGGCGCGATGTTCAGCGAAATCTTTGTCAGAAAAGCCAGTGGTCCGTGGCCCGAATTTCCGACGCGTCTGGCCTTTGGGGCGGTGCTGGCAAGCTCGGCCATTCTGGTGTTGCAATGGGCGGATACGAGCGGTGAGTTCTGGCTGGGTGTGATCCTGCTGGCAGTCCTGACGTTCGCCCTGCTGATCTGGGCCAAGGACGCACTGGCCCTGCAGGACATGACCGCGCTTCCCGCCCTGGGTCTGGGTGGATTCGTGTTCACGCACGGGTTTGATGGCGGCGCGGTGGCGCGTGGGTTCTGGCAGACCTACTCCGAAACGCCCGAAGTCGATTTTCCGTTGGCCGCGACGTGGCTGGTTGCGCTGGGCGCGGTGATCTCTGTTCTGGCGGCATGGCGGTCGTTCCGGGGTGGGCGGTACCCGCTGGTCTGGGCCGGTGCCGCCGCGCTGTACGCCCCGGCGCTGGCCATCGCGCTTGAGCTTGGCTGGCGCCCGGCCAGCGTTATCGGAGCCTACCCCTGGGCCCTGCATGCGGTCGCGCTTGCGGCGCTGATGGTGGTGCTGGCCGAGCGCTTTGCGCGTGTGGATGCTAAGGCCCGTATGCGTCCGGCTTTGGCCACGCTGTCGGCCCTGTCCTGCCTGACCTTCGGCTGCGTGATCGTGCTCAGCTCGGCGGCGCTGACCATCGCATTCGTGGTCACGATCATCGCGGCGGCGGCGCTGGACCGGCGGTTTGCCCTGCCGCCGATGAGCTGGTTCATCTGGGCCGGAGTCGTCACCGTCACGTTCCGGCTGATCCTGAACCCGGGCCTGGGCTGGGCGCTGGACGCGCCGGTTGCGGAAATGGCTCTGGTCTATGGAACTGCGGTTGCAGGCTACGTCGCGGCATGGTGGATGCTGCGCCCGTTGGAGCGACCTGTCGCCGAGGTCATGTTGGACAGCGCAGCGTGGGCGACGGGCGGCGTTCTGGTGTCGCTGCTGCTGCTGCGCTGGTTGGAAGGGCTGGGCGAGGGCGGTGCCGACGACAGCCATTGGGGGCTGGGCCTGCTGTCGGCCATTTGGCTGCTGTTGGCATTCGCGCAGGTGCAGCGGTTTGCGCTGGGCGGGCGATTGAACTGGGTGCGGGTCGCATTGGGCGTGTTTTTCGCCGCGCATGGCCTGTTGTGGCTGGCGCTGGCTGCGACAGTGGCCAACCCTGTTTTGCGTTTTGGCGCAGATCCTGTTCTGGGACCTCCGATCGTGAACACGCTTGCCATTGCCTATTTGCTGCCGGCCCTTGTCATCGGTCTGTTCGCGTGGCGAATCCCCACGATGCCGGCCCAGTTGCGGCTGGTCTGCCAGGGGGTGTCCATCGCGCTGGGTGCCTTGTGGCTGGGCCTGACCATCCGGCATTTCTGGCAGGGTGCGGCAGGAATGTATGAAGGCAACGGCGTGTCCCAGCCCGAGCTTTATACCTACACGCTCGCGCTGCTGGTGATCGGCGCGGCGCTGTTCTATCAGTCGTTGGCCCGCGGTTCGAACCTGATGCGCAAGGCCGGGCTGGCGGTGATCGGGCTGGCGGTGGCCAAGGTGTTCCTGATCGACATCTCAGGCTTGGGCGGCCTGATCCGGGTGTTTTCGTTGCTGGCTTTGGGGCTGGCGCTGGCGGGTTTGGCTTGGCTGAACCGCTGGGCCAAGCTGCGCCATTCGCCGCAGGGGCCGGAAGCTCTGGACCAATAGGCGCAACCGGCCTATAAGCCCGGCCATGCAAGACGTTTTGGCCATTATCATTCGAATTATTTCCCCGGCGCTCTGAGTTTCCGAGACGCCGGGCAAAGGTGCTTGAGTTCATCGCACCGACCGCTTCGATCCAAACACGCCAAGATCATCCAAGGGACGCCTCTCCATGTGCGCCGACACGACCCAGACACCCGACTATAAAGACACGCTGAACCTGCCCCGAACCGAATTCCCCATGCGCGCCGGCCTGCCCAAGCGCGAGCCCGCATGGCTGGACCGATGGGAGAAGATCGGCGTCTATGACCGACTGCGCGAAAAGCCGGGGCGCAAGCCGTTCATCCTGCATGACGGCCCGCCATATGCCAACGGGCACCTGCATATCGGCCACGCGCTCAACAAGACGATCAAGGACATGATCGTGCGGTCGCATCAGATGATGGGCTTCGACGCGCGCTATGTGCCCGGCTGGGACTGCCACGGCCTGCCGATCGAATGGAAGATCGAGGAACAGTACCGCAAGAAGGGCAAGAACAAGGACGAGGTTCCGGTCATCGACTTCCGCCAGGAATGCCGCAAGTTCGCCGAAGGCTGGATCGATATACAGCGCGAAGAGTTCAAGCGCCTGGGCATCACCGGCAACTGGGCCGATCCCTACGTCACCATGGACTATCACGCCGAGGCGGTGATCGCGGACGAGTTCATGAAGTTCCTGATGAACGGCACGCTGTATCAGGGCTCGAAACCGGTAATGTGGTCGCCGATCGAGAAGACCGCTCTGGCCGAGGCCGAGGTCGAGTATCACGACAAGGAAAGCTTCACCATCTGGGTGAAGTTCAAGGTGGTGAACACCGGCGACACCACGCTGGACAACGCCTATGTTGTGATCTGGACCACGACGCCCTGGACCATGCCGTCGAACAAGGCCGTGGTCTATGGCAAGGATATCTCGTACGGGCTGTACGAAGTGACCGGCCGCCCCGAGGAATGCTGGGCTCGGATCGGTGACCGGTACCTGCTGGCCGACAACTTGGCCGCCGACGTGTTCGCGCGCGCGCGACTGGACGACACCATGTACCGCCGCCTGTGTGACGTCACGCAGGACGATCTGGCCAAGATCCAGCTGCAGCACCCGCTGGCAGGGGCCGAAGGGTCTAACGGCGAATGGGACGACATCCGCGATTTCCGCGCGGCCGATTTCGTGACCGATACGGAAGGCACCGGCTTCGTCCATTGCGCGCCCTCGCACGGGATGGAGGAATTCGAGCTGTACCGCGATCTGGGCATGCTCGAGCAGGTCATCACCTACAACGTGATGGACGATGGCAGCTTCCGCGCTGACATGCCGTTTTTCGGCGGCAAGTACATCCTGTCGCGCAAGGGCGGCGAGGGCGACGCGAACAAGGCCGTGATCGACAAGCTGGCCGAGGTCGGCGGGCTGCTGGCGCGTGGCAAGATCAAGCACAGCTATCCGCATTCGTGGCGGTCCAAGGCGCCGATCATCTATCGCAACACACCGCAATGGTTCGTGTCCGTCGACCGCAAGCTGGACGACGGCATGAACCAGATGGGCGACACCATCCGCGAACGCGCCCTGCGCTCGATCGACGAACTGGTGAAATGGACGCCGCCGTCGGGCCGCAACCGCCTGTATTCGATGATCGAGGCACGCCCCGACTGGGTTCTGTCGCGCCAGCGTGCCTGGGGCGTGCCGCTCACGTGTTTCACCAAGAAAGGCGCTCTGCCCACCGACCCGGATTATCTGCTGCGCAACGCGGAAGTGAATGCCCGCATCAAGGCCGCGTTCGAAGAACACGGTGCCGATGTCTGGTACACCGACGGTTTCAAACAGCAGGTGCTGGACGGCATCGTGAACCCTGACGATTATGACCAAGTGTTCGACGTTCTGGACGTGTGGTTCGACTCGGGCTCGACCCACGCATTCGTTCTGCGCGATCGCGAGGATGGTGCGCCCGAGGGCATCGCCGATGTCTACATGGAGGGCACCGACCAGCACCGCGGATGGTTCCACTCTTCGATGTTGCAGGCCTGTGGAACGATCGGCCGCGCGCCCTACCGCAACGTGGTCACGCACGGGTTCACGCTGGACGAGAAGGGCAACAAGATGTCCAAATCGCTCGGCAATACCATCGTGCCGGAGGAGGTCATCAAGCAATATGGTGCCGACATCCTGCGCCTGTGGGTGGCCCAGACCGACTATACCGCCGATCAGCGGATTGGGCCGGAAATCCTGAAAGGGGTCGCCGACAGCTATCGCCGTCTGCGCAACACGATGCGTTTCATGCTGGGTTCGCTGGCCGATTTCACCGAGGCCGACCGGATCGACCCGGCCGAGATGCCGCGTCTGGAACGCTGGGTGCTCAGCCGACTCGCCGAATTGGACGAGCAGGTCCGCAAGGGCTATGCCGCGTTCGACTTCCAGGGCGTGTTCAGCGCGGTGTTCAACTTTGCCACGGTCGACCTGTCGGCCTTCTATTTCGACGTGCGCAAGGATGCGCTGTATTGCGATGGGGACACCCCGCGCCGCAGGGCCGCGCGCACGGTGCTGGATATCCTGTTCCACCGTCTGACCACCTGGCTGGCACCGATCCTGCCGTTTACGATGGAAGAGGTCTGGCTGGAGCGGTTCCCGGGCGAGGACAGCTCGGTGCATCTGGTCGACTTCCCCGACACGCCTGCCGATTGGCGCGACACCGAGCTCGAGGCGAACATGGCCAAGATCCGCCGTGTACGTCGTGCGGTGACCGCCGCGCTGGAAGTGCAGCGCCGCGACAAGGTCATCGGCTCCAGTCTCGAAGCCGCGCCGGTCGTGCATGTCGAGGATGCCGAAACCCGTGACCTGCTGGCCACTTTCGACGTGGATGACCTGTGCATCACCTCGGGCCTGACTGTCACCGCCGACCCGGCCCCGGCCGAGGCCTTCCGCCTGCCCGAGGTCGAAGGCGTCGGCGTCGTGTTCGAAAAGGCCGAAGGGGCCAAGTGCCAGCGTTGCTGGAAGATCCTGCCGGATGTGGGGCGCCACGCGCATCCCGGTGTCTGCGGTCGCTGCGACACCGCCCTGAGCTGAACGTAAACCCCGAAAGCCCCCCGCCATAGCGCGGGGGCTTTTTTGCGACTTGCGGGCGGCGTGCTGATCTGAAACCCTGCAGCCATGCCGATGATTGCGGTTCAAACCCAGTTCGGATGCCTCGGGATCGAGCAAGAAGGCGGCGCCATCACTCGGCTGGTCTGGGGCGGCCAAACGGAGGGCGATACGACTCCGCTGCTTGCCGAAGCCGCCTCGCAGGTGATGGCCTACGCCGAAGGCAGCCTGCGCCGCTTCGACCTGCCGCTGCACGTCAACGGATCAAAGTTTCAGCGTGCGGTCTGCGCGGTGATGTCTGCAATTCCCTTCGGTGAAACCCGCACCTATGGCGACATTGCGCGCGAACTGGGGCACCCCGCACAGGCCGTGGGACAAGCCTGCGGAGCCAATCCGATTCCGGTGATCATCCCCTGCCACCGGGTGTTGGCTGCGAACGGGCTGGGCGGGTTTTCCGGCCAGGGCGGAATCGAGAGCAAGGTGGCTCTGTTGCGCCACGAAGGCGCCGCGAGCCTGCTGATCTGATCACCGGAATCCAGTTGCAATCCCCCGCAAAGCGTCCCAACCTGAGATGGAATTCGACAGCGAAGGACCGCATTGCATGACCGCTCAGACAGACCCGGCTGCTCGCAAGAAAGCCATCATCGACCGCCTGATGGCCCTGGAAGCCCAGGAGCTTGAAGTCGCGCAGGCCCATCACGAGGCCTTTTTGAAAGAGTCGCAGCTGGACGATCGCGAGGTGCATGACAAGGACGACATCGCCGCCTCGCGCGAGAGCGCCGATCTGGCGGCGGCTTTCGACGGGCCGGTGCATGCACATCATGCCAAGATCGACGTGATCGAAAACACCGATTTCGGTCCGAAACAGACGGTCGAGCCGGGCGCGGTGGTCAAGCTGAATGACCGGCATTTCGTCGTCTGCGTCTCGACCACGCGATTCGACGTTGACGGGGACACATATATGGGGATTTCACCCCAAAGCCCGATTTACCTGGCGATGGCCGGTTTGCAGAAGGGCGACGTGTTCACCCACAACGGAACCGAATTCGAGATCCAGGAAATCCTGTGAGCTTCGGCCTCGCCCTGCGCGGCGGGGTCATCCGGTCCTTTGCGGGATCAGTTGCTGGGCAATACCAGCAAACACCAGATACAGGCTGGTGACGACAAGGCCCCAGTGCGCCCAGCTTTGCGGGTGGAAATCGACCCAGGCTGCCCATCCGGCGAAAAACGTCCAGGCGAAGGCCATGGGCAGGGAAAGGTTGCGCCAGCGTTCCGTACGCACGGGGTGGATGAATTTCAGCGGCAGGAACATCGCCACGGCCAGCAGCGCCACAAGGATCAGGCTGAACCAGAAATCGGGTTTCAGCGCGAAGATCACCACCACGACCATGTTCCAGCAACCCGGGAAGCCGGAAAAGGAATTGTCCTTGGTTTTCATCCGCGTGTCGGCGAAATACATCGCGCTGGCGAAGGTGATGACGATAATTGCAAACCAGCCGGTCCAACCGTCCATCAGGCCGGATTTGAACAGCGCATAGGCCGGAATGAACACGTAGGTCAGATAATCGATGATCAGGTCCAGCAGCACCCCGTCGAACTCGGGCGCGTTTTTCTTGACGTGGTAGTGCCGCGCCAGGGGGCCGTCGATTCCGTCGACAATGAAAGACACCACCAGCCAAAGGAACATCAGGCTCCATTTTTCCTCGACCGCTGCCAGCATGGCCAGCATGGCAAAAACGGCACCAGTCGCGGTGAACAAATGGACGGCCAAGGCTTTGAATCTGAGTGTCATGGCCCGTGTCATGTACGATGCGCGCCCGAGATGCAAAGCAAAATCCCGCCCCTAAGGGTCTATGCAGGCGGTCGCGGCGATTCCGTTGCGTTCAGGCCTTGGGGTGGGTGCGGTTGTAGACCTCCATCAGCCGCGCGGTATCGACGGCGGTATAAGCCTGCGTGGTGGACAGAGACGCGTGTCCCAGCAGTTCCTGAATGGCTCGGAGGTCGCCACCGGCCGACAGAAGGTGCGTGGCAAAGCTGTGGCGCATGGCATGGGGCGTGGCCGTTGCCGGCAGGCCCAACTGCATGCGTGCCTTTGCCATGACGCCTTGGATCGCCCGTGGGTTCAGCGCCTTGCCACGCACACCGCGGAACAGTGGGGCGGTTGCACTTTGCGGGTGCGGGCACAACTCCAGGTACCGGTCCACCGCCTGCCGTGCGGCGGGAATGACCGGAACGATTCGCTCCTTGTCGCCCTTGCCGACGATTCTGAGCGTCTCGGGCAGGGGCGCGTCGGCGCCGGTCAGCGAGAGCGCCTCGGAAATGCGTAGTCCGCAGCCATAGAGCAGGGTCACCACGGCCACGTCGCGGGCCGCAACCCAATCCGAACTGGATTGCAACTCGACCGCCTCGATCACGGCGCGGGCGGCGTCTTCGGCTAGGGGGCGCGGCAGCTTTTTGGTGAATTTCGGCGCGCGGGTGGACAGGACGGCGGTGGGCTCGAACCCCTCGCGCTCGGCCAGCCAGCGGTAGAAGCTTTTGACGGCCGACAGCTTGCGCGCCAGAGATCGGGCGCCGACGCCGGTGTCGCGCTGTTGCGCCATCCAGGCCCGCATGTCCGAAACGCTGATCCGTTCCAGCGCGGCCAACCCCTGACGTTCGCTGTGATGCAGGGTCATGAAGGCCAGAAAATCGGTGACATCCCGACGATAGGCGTTGGTGGTGTTTTCCGACCGGCCCGCAAGCGCCGAGAGACTCTCCAGCCACACTTGTAGCGCATCGCGGCAGGCCGGAGAGATCAGGCTCATGACAGCCAGTGGCGCATCGACCGTTCGAACACGCCGGCGAAAAACGCCAGCAGATCGGTGCCCAACTGCGGAGAGAAATGCCGCGGGTCGCGCGCGCCCATCACGATCATGCCCGGCAGGCGGCCCGTACCCAGGTCCAGCAGCATGCAGGCTTCGGATTGAAGTTCGCCGGCCTGATCACCGTGCACCAATCGGTTGGGTTGGTGAATCTCGCGCAGCACGACGTCGCGGGCCGGGCCGCCGCGGTCGTGGCTCAGGTAGCGGTCGATGAAGCCGGGTTCGGCCACCGTTAGAATGCCGTCCAGCCTGGCGATTCCCGGATCGTGTTGCGCGGCCGTAGTTTCCAGAACAAGAGTGATCCGGTCGACCCGCAGGATGTCGGCGACGTCGGTGCCCAGTGTGCGCAGGAAATCCTCGAACTCCGCCGGTTCGAGAAGACGCAGGATGGCGCGGTGCACCTGGTTGGTGCCGGCCAGGTTCTCGTAGGCGGCAGCGATGACCGAGCGGTGCGTGTCCTCCAGACGATCCAGCCGCGCCTCGAGCCGCTGCATGGCGATTCCGCGCAGGTCGATGATGTTGTCTCCGCGGGCGCGTTCGTTCGCGGCGACCAGCGCCTGCATCAGGTCCTTGTCGTCCAGCACCGCATCCGGTTTTGCCAGAATCGCTGCGCGGAGGTTGTCCTCGAGTTTGGGGTTGCTGCTCATATCCTGTCCGGTCTTTTTTTGTTGGGTGCGTTATAGCACGGGTGCCCGGAAATACCTTGGGAAAAATGCACGTTTAGGTGGATTAGGTGCCGAGTGTGGGGGCTTGGCTCCCGCCTGCACGGGCCTGATCGCTGATCAGGCCCGTGCAGTTGGGCCAAGCGCGGCCCCTGGCGGGGCCGCGCGGTGGTGCTTGGGATTAGCGGGTCACAGGATTTTCTGACCGGTCTTGGCCCAATCCGACAGGAAGGCCTCGAGCCCCTTGTCGGTCAGCGGGTGGTCGGCCAGCTTCTTGATCACGGCGGGCGGGGCGGTGATCACGTCGGCGCCGATGCGGGCGCTGTCGGCCACATGGTTCACGCTGCGGATCGAGGCGGCGAGGATTTCGGTTTCGAACCCGTAATTGTCATAGACCTGACGGATGTCGGCGATCAGGTCCATGCCGTCGAGGTTGATGTCGTCCAGACGTCCGATGAAGGGCGAAATGAAGGTCGCGCCCGCCTTGGCCGCCAGAATCGCTTGGTTGACCGAGAAGCACAGGGTGACGTTAACCATCTGGCCCTCGTCGCTGAGCGTCTTGCAGGTTTTCAAACCGGCCCAGGTCAGCGGCACCTTTACGGCGATGTTCGGTGCGATCTGCGCCAGCTTGCGGCCTTCGGCGATCATGTCCTCGGCCTCGGTGGCGACGACTTCGGCGGAAACCGGGCCATCGACCAGGTCGCAGATTTCCTTGGTCACTTCCAGAATGTCGCGACCCGATTTCAGGATCAGCGAGGGGTTGGTGGTGACGCCGTCCACCATGCCCAGGTCGTTCAACTCGGCGATGGCGTCGATTTCGGCTGTGTCTACGAAGAATTTCATCGGGGCAGTCCTTTGATGGGTTGGCCTTGCTCGCGGATGCCTTTACCTCAAAGAGACCCGTGCTGAAACCCCTGCTGAAGAAAGGCGCGCATTGAGCGACCCGGTGCATTTCGACCAAGGTGAGCTGGTGGCGGTTCTGACGACCCAGCCTCTGGACCGGACGTTGGATTACAAGGCGCCCGAGGGGGGGTGTTTCCTGGGCGCCTTCGTCGAGGTGCCGCTGGGTCCGCGCAAGGTGTTGGGCGTGGTCTGGGGGGCCGGGCGCGGTGATTTCGATCGCAGCAAGATCCGCTCGGTCATCCGGGTGCTGGACGTGGCGCCCATGCGCCAAGAGATGCGCCTGTTCCTGCAGCGTGCGGCAGACTACACGCTGACGCCGATGCCGGCCATGCTGCGGCTGGCCACCCGCGCGCCCGGGCTGGGCGACCCGCTGTCGATGCGCAAGATCTATCGGCTGGGCAGCGGCACACCCGACCGCATGACCGACGCCCGCGCCCGGGTGCTGGAGGTGCTGCGTGATTATGGCGGCCTGGCCTTTACTCTGAAAGAACTGGCCGAGATGGCCGGGGTCACTTCGTCGGTCGTCAAAGGGTTGGTCAAGCAGGGCGCAGTGCGTGAGGAGGACAGCCCCCGCGACCTGCCTTATCCGACGCTGGATCCGGACCGGCCCGGCAAAGCTCTGACCCCCGACCAGACCGCTGCCGCCGACACGTTGCGGGCGGCACTGCGCAGCGGAACTTATGGCACCACGCTGCTGAAGGGCGTGACCGGGTCGGGCAAGACCGAGGTCTACCTTGAAGCGGTGGCCGAAGCGCTGCGCATGGGCCGGCAGGCGCTGGTGCTGCTGCCAGAAATCGCGCTGACCGCCGAGTTTCTGACGCGGGTCGAGGAGCGGTTCGGTGCGCGCCCGGCCGAATGGCATTCCGGTGCCACGATGACTGAACGCCGCCGTGTCTGGCGCATGGTCGGGCAGGGCGATGCGCAGATGGTGGTGGGCGCGCGGTCGGCGCTGTTTCTGCCGTTCCGCGATCTGGGCCTGATCGTGGTGGATGAGGAACACGACACCTCTTACAAGCAGGAAGACGGCGTGCATTACAATGCGCGCGACATGGCGGTTCTGCGGGCGGCGATCTGCGGGTCGCGCGTGATCTTGGCCAGCGCGACACCGTCGCTGGAAAGCTGGGCCAATGCCGAGGCCGGCAAGTATGACCGACTGGACCTGACCTCGCGCTTTGGGGCGGCGGTGCTGCCGGACATGAAGACCATCGACATGCGCGCCGAGAAGATGCAGCCGGGCACCTGGATTTCCCCCAGCCTGCGCCAGGCGGTGCAGGCGCGCATCGAGAAGCGCGAACAGTCGCTGCTGTTCATAAACCGCCGGGGATATGCGCCGGTGACGTTGTGCCGGGCCTGCGGCGAACAGATCGCCTGCGACCACTGCGATGCGCGCATGGTCGAGCACCGGTTCCTAAAACGTCTGATGTGCCATCAGTGCGGCGAGACCAAGCCCATGCCCGAGGCCTGCCCCGCCTGCGAGGTCGAGGGCAAGCTGGCCCCGGTCGGCCCCGGCATCGAACGTCTGGCCGAAGAGGCCGAGGCGACCTTTCCCGACGCCCGTATCGCCATGCTCAGTTCCGACCTGTTCGGTTCGGCCCGGGCGCTGAAGGCCAAGATCGAAGAGATCGCCGAGGGCGACGCCGATATCGTCATCGGTACGCAGCTGGTGGCCAAGGGGCACAATTTCCCGAACCTGACGCTGGTCGGGGTGATCGACTCGGATCTGGGCCTGCACGGGTCCGACCTGCGCGCAGCCGAGCGGACCTTTCAACTGATGCGGCAGGTGGCCGGCCGGGCCGGGCGGGCCGACAAGCCGGGGACGGCGCTGCTGCAGACCTTTCAGCCCGAACACCCGGTGATCCGCGCGATCCTGTCAGGGGACGAGGAAGGATTCTGGCGGGCCGAGGCCGCCGGGCGTCAGGCGGCCGGGGTGCCGCCCTATGGCCGGATGGCGGGAATCGTGCTGTCCGGACCCGAGGTCGGGCCCGTCTTTGACATCGGCAACATATTGGCGCGCAATGACGCGCCGCTGCGGCAGATCGGGGCACAAGTCTTTGGGCCAGCCCCGGCGCCGATTGCCCGTATCCGCGGGCGGCACCGGGTGCGGCTGCTGATCAAGGCGCCCAAGGGGGCGCCGATCCAGGACGCCATCGCCCGCTGGATCGCACCGGTGCGCCTGAAGGGCGACATCCGCCTGACCGTCGATATCGACCCGCAGAGCTTCTACTGACCCTGCATCAGCGCAGACCCGATGTGCACGGGGGATTTCCTCTCGCCAGCCGGGCGGATTGGGCGTAGAGAACTCTCATGCTGAAACCGATGCCCCTGTCCCAGGCCCAGAGCCTGCCGTTCTGGCGCCGCCCCGTCACTTTGCTGTTCGTGATGGCGCTGACCATGCCAATTGCGTTCAATGCATGGAGCGCACTGCTGAACAACTTCGTGATCGAAGTCGCGGATTTCGACGGGGCAGACATCGGCCTGCTGCACACAGTACGCGAAATCCCGGGCTTTCTGGCCGTTGGCGTGATCGCGGTGATCCTTTTCGTGCGCGAACAGGTGCTGGCCATGATTTCGCTGATGCTGCTGGGCGTGGCCACGGCGGTGACGGCTTGGTTTCCCAGCCTCGGCGGGCTGCTGTTTGTGACCCTGTTCAGCTCGATCGGGTTTCACTACTACGAAACGGTCAATCAATCGCTTCAGCTGCAATGGCTGCCCAAGGACCGCGCCCCGCAGGTGCTGGGGTGGCTGGTGGCGATGGGATCGGCCGCGACGCTTGTGGTCTATGGGCTGATCGTGCTGACCTGGGATCGGTTCGATCTGTCCTACAACACGGTCTTTATGGCGGCTGGTGGTTTGACCGCGGTGCTGGCGCTGTTCTGCCTGATCGCCTATCCGCAATTCGATGCGCCGACACCGCAGACCAAGAAAATCGTGCTGCGCCGCCGCTACTGGCTGTATTATGCGCTGCAGTTCATGGCGGGCGCGCGGCGGCAGATCTTCGTCGTGTTCGCGGGGTTCATGATGGTCGAACGCTTTGGCTTCGAAGTGCATCACCTGACCAGCCTGTACCTCATCAACCTGATCATCAACATGGCCGCCGCCCCTCTGTTGGGCAAGGCCGTTGCGGTGTTTGGCGAGCGGCGCACGCTGATCTTCGAATATCTGGGCCTTGCCATCGTGTTTGCGGCCTATGGCGGCATCTACTGGTTCGGCTGGGGCGTGCTGCTGGCGGCCATTCTCTACGTCATCGACCACGTGCTGTTCGCGCTGGCTTTGGCGCTCAAGACCTATTTCCAAAAAATCGCCGATCCGGCCGATATTGCACCCACCGCGGCGGTGGCCTTTACCATCAACCACATCGCGGCGGTGTTTCTGCCGGCGCTGCTGGGGCTGTTGTGGGTTGTGTCGCCGGGGGCGGTGTTCGGCCTGGCGGCGGGCATGGCGCTGATCTCTCTGGCGCTGTCGCTGCTGATCCCGCGCCATCCCGAGCCGGGGAACGAGACCGTCTTTTCGAAATACGCCCCCGCACCGGCGGAATGACACCCGGGACGCTTGACCTCGACGGCTGACGGCCCTAGGCGCAAAGGCGGTTTCTGCAGGAGGTTCCCATGCCTACATTCACCGCCTTGACTACCCTGACAGGCAAAGCCGCGGCCGAAAGCCTCGGCGAAGCGATGGAGCGTCTGGATCCCGAACCCACCGGCGTGGGCGTTTTTGAGGTCGAGGACGGCTCGGGCCTGTGGGAGGTCGGCGGCTATTTCACCGAAACCCCGGACGAGGCTGCTCTCGCCCTGCTGGCGGCGGCCTTCGAAGCCAAGCCGTTCGTGGTGTCGGAACTGCCGGAAACCGACTGGGTCGCCCATGTCCGGCGCGAGCTGGCCCCGGTCGAGGCCGGGCGGTTTTTCGTCTATGGCAGCCACGATGCCGACAAGCTGCCCGAGGGACGCATCCCGCTGCTGATCGAGGCGGCGATGGCCTTCGGCACCGGGCACCACGGAACGACGCTGGGATGTCTGAAGGCGCTGGACAAGCTGATTGAGAATGGGTTCGAGGCCAGCAAGGTCGCCGATATCGGCTGCGGTACGGCGGTTTTGGCGATGGCGGCGGCGCGGGTCTGGTCGGGCGAGATTCTGGCCAGCGACATCGACGAGGTTGCCGTAGAAGTGGCCGAGGCCAACTTGAAGGCCAACGGCATGGCCGGGGCCGTCCGTTGTGTCGAGGCCGCCGGATTTGACCATCCCGACCTCCAAGCGGCGGCGCCTTACGATCTGATTTTTGCCAACATTCTGAAGGGTCCGCTGGTAGCCCTTGCGCCGGAAATCGCGCAGAATCTGCGCGGAGGCGGACATGCGATCCTGTCGGGAATCCTCAACGAGCAGGCCGACGAAGTGGAATCGGTTTATACACGAAACGGGTTCAATACGATGGATCGATCAATGATTGGTGAATGGACGACGCTAGTCTTAACCAAACAGGGCGCAAATTAGACCATTTGCAGGAGTTTTGTGGATTTTTGCCACGGTTTTGACGCATTCTCCTTCTACCGTCATCCAATGAATTTGGGGGGCGGTTTTTGGAGGCTGCCATGACAGGAAAACAACTTGAATTCGATCAGCGCGTTCATCGGCTGACAAAGAAACACAACAAGATGAGCCGCGGCTATCGCGCGACCATGCGCAAAGATGGTTTGGTCGTCATGAAACCCCAACGGGTGCGCTCGGCCGTTCCGCTGAAGGTTCTTGTTATGTGTCTGGTCGGGGTGTTTGCATTCAAGGCTTTCCTGTTGTCCAGCCTGGGACCGTCCGGGTACCAAACCCGGCTCGACGTGCTGAACGGCGGGACAGCGATCGAACAGGCCGGTGCATGGGTCATGCAGATCGATCCGGTGACACAATTCATGTCCGATCAATTCAAGGCGATCATCTACAAGCTGTCTTGAACGCAAACACCGCGCACCTTCCGGTCCGCGGTGTTCGTTTTTTGCCCCCGCCTCTGAACCGATGGCTGGAGTGAGCAAGTGAGTGGTGGTGGCTGTCGTTCAGCGGCGGCCTTCGGCGACTGCTTCGATGTCGCCCCGGCACAGGCCGATGTCTTCCAATTCACGATCGCTCAGGCCGTTCAGCGCCTTGCGGGTGATGCGGGCATCATTCCATTCGATGACGGCGTTCACGATCGAGGCCAGAAAAGCGCCGATACGGCCTGCAAAGCCGATCGAGCCAATTGCGGCGCGGGTGGGTTCCAGTGCAGCCATATCCTGCTTCCTTCTGGTTGGTGCTTCATTCCAAATGCTGCGCGGCAGCTAATGACGAAGGTGCGCCCGAGCAAGGCACAAAATTGCATGTGTCCCATGCAGATTTTGCAAGGGTCCCGATACCTGAAAAAGCCATGAAAAAAAGGTGAAAAATGACCCCCGAGCCATGTCGATTTCAGACCTTTCGGCGTCGGATTCAGGCCGCCGTGTCGCAGGTGGAGCATAGGTGTCGTTTTTGGGTGTGGTGTCAATTCGCTTGGAAAATGTTCACGCTTCGTGCTAATCGATGAAAAAGATCACGAAAACCCGAGCAGGCCGAGGCACAACATGCGAATTCTGGGCATCGATCCGGGGCTGCGCACCCTGGGATGGGGCGTCATCGAATCACATGGCAGCCGGCTGAGCCACGTTGCCAACGGCCTGTGCAAATCCGACGGGGATGATCTGGGCGAGCGGCTTTTGTCGCTGCACAACCAGATCGTCGAGGTGATCGCCGAGCATCAACCCGACCAGGCAGCGATCGAACAGACCTTCGTCAACAAGGACGGCGCCGGGACGCTGAAGCTGGGTCAGGCGCGCGGAGTGGCGTTGCTGACCTTGGCGCAGGCCGGGTTGCCGGTGGGCGAATATGCGCCCAACCGGGTCAAGAAAACCGTGGTGGGCGTAGGGCACGCCGAGAAGGAGCAGATTCTGCACATGGTCAAACTTCAGTTGCCGGGATGCCAGCCCAAGGGGGCCGATGCGGCGGACGCGCTGGCGATCGCGATCTGCCATGCGTTCTACGGGGCGACGCCGCAGGCCCGCATCAAACAGGTGGTCTCATGATCGGCAAGCTGACAGGACGCATCGACTACCGCGCGGCGGATCACCTTCTGATCGACGTGCGCGGGGTCGGCTACATCGTCTATTGCTCGGACCGCACCATGGCGGCCCTGCCCGGGGTGGGCGAGGCGGTCTCGCTGTACACCGATCTGGTGGTGCGCGAGGACCTGATGCAGCTTTACGGCTTTCTGTCACTGGTCGAGAAAGAATGGCACCGGCTGCTCTGCTCGGTTCAGGGAGTGGGGGCCAAGGTGTCGCTGGCCATTCTGGGGGCGCTGGGGCCGGACGGGGTCAGCCGGGCCATCGCGCTAGGCGATTGGGGCGCGGTAAAGGCGGCCAAGGGTGTCGGGCCTAAGACCGCGCAGCGCATCGTGCTGGACCTGAAAGACAAGGCGCCCGGCGTCATGGCGATGGGCGGCACGGTGACCGAGGCAATGGACGGCCCCGTGGCCGAGGTGGTTGAACCCGCAGACCCGGCGCCGGCCCCCGTGCGGTCCCCGAAACCCGGCGCGGGTGCGGCGTCGGCGGGTGCTTTGTCGGCGCTGTCGAACCTGGGGTATGGCCCGTCCGAGGCCGCCTCTGCCGTGGCTGAGGCCGCCGCCAACCTGCCCGATGCCGGCGAGGCCGAATTGATCCGCGCGGCGTTGAAACTGCTGGCTCCGAAAGGCTGAATGAATGGTTGATGCCGACCCGACCCTGCGCCCGCAGCCTCTGCCCGAGGACAACGACCGCGCCTTGCGCCCGCAGGGGCTGGACGAATTCATCGGCCAGGCCGAGGCGCGGGCCAATCTGCGCATCTTCATCCAGTCGGCCCGCCAGCGGAACGAGGCGATGGACCACACGCTGTTCCACGGCCCTCCGGGCTTGGGCAAGACGACGCTGGCGCAGATCATGGCGCGCGAACTTGGGGTGAACTTCCGCATGACCTCGGGGCCGGTTCTGGCCAAGGCCGGGGATCTTGCGGCGATCCTGACCAATCTCGAAGAGCGCGACGTGCTGTTCATCGACGAGATTCACCGCCTGAATCCGGCGGTGGAAGAGGTGCTGTACCCGGCGATGGAGGATTTCGAGCTGGATCTGGTGATCGGCGAGGGCCCCGCGGCCCGTACCGTGCGGATCGAGCTGCAGCCCTTTACCCTGGTCGGGGCGACCACGCGGATGGGCCTGCTGACCACCCCGCTGCGCGACCGGTTCGGTATTCCCACCCGGCTGCAATTCTACACCGTGGACGAGCTGCACGAGATCGTCACCCGCAACGCCCGCAAGCTGGGCGCGCCGGCCGATGACGACGGTGCGCGCGAGATCGCGCGCCGGTCGCGGGGCACCCCTCGTATCGCCGGGCGGCTGCTGCGGCGGGTCGTGGATTTCGCCATTGTCGAAGGCGACGGTCGCATCACGCGCGAACTGGCCGATGGCGCGCTGACGCGGCTGGGCGTCGACAATCTGGGTCTGGACGGGGCCGACCGCCGCTATCTGAAACTGATCGCCGAGAATTATGGCGGAGGTCCGGTGGGGATCGAGACCCTGTCGGCCGCCCTTTCCGAAAGCCGCGACTCGCTCGAGGAAGTGATCGAGCCCTATCTTTTGCAACAGGGCTTGATCCAGCGCACGCCGCGCGGCCGGATGCTGGCACAGAAGGCCTGGACGCATCTGGGGATGGCCGCGCCCAAGGGACAGAGCGACCTGTTTGGTTGAAGCCGCCGGCCTCAGACTTTAGGGCTGGGGCGAGAGAATTTTCAAAAGACGAAGGGCAGGGCGTGACACCCGAAGAGATCCAGGCGCTGTTTACCCGATCCGATGGCGCGTTCCTGTTTGCGCGCTGGGGCCGTCCGATCGTGCCTGTCGTGTTCGGGGTAGAGGATGAAACCCTGGCCACGGTCAAAGGCGCGTTCGAGGCGGTGGTTGCGCTGGCCGATCACAAGATGGCCGAGACCGACCCCGAACTGGGCGCGAACTGCATGGTGTTCTTCTTTCGCGAGTGGAGCGAGTTGCCCGAGGTCCCCGACCTGGATCGTCTGATACCCGATCTTGTCCCGCTGGTTGCGCGGCTGGAGGGCGCCGGGGCGAACCAGTACCGGATTTTCCGCTTCGACGAAGACGGTGCGATCCGAGCGGCTTTCGTCTTTCTACGGATGGATCGCGAGTTGTCGAAGGTGCCGGCTGAAACCCTGGCCCTTTCGCAGGTCGTTCAGACCATTTTGCTGTGGTCCGACACGGCGTTCCGCGACCGCTCGCCCCTGGCCGTGGCGGGCGAGACGACGATCCTTCGGCCCGACATTGCCGGGTTGATCCGCGCCGCCTATGATCCGGTTCTGCCGGCGGTGGCGCAGGACCCTTCGCACGCGCTGCGCCTGTTTGCCCGGATGGAGCGTCCGCAATGAAACACGTCTTTCCCATTCGCGTCTATTACGAGGACACCGACATGGGAGGCGTCGTCTATCACGCCAACTACCTGCGCTATATCGAGCGCGCCCGGTCGGATTGGGTCCGGAATCTGGGCAATGACCAGAACGCAATGCGTGAGGCGGGTGTCGTCTGGGTCGTGCGGCGCGTCGAGGCCGACTATCTTGCCTCGGCCAGGTTCGACGACGAGTTGATCGTCGAGACCGAGGTCGTCGCGATCTCGGGCGTGCGTCTGACCATGGCACAGCTGATCCGTCGGGGTGACACCGAGATCTTCCGCGCCACCGTCACCGCCGTCTGCATCAACAAGGACGGCAAGCCGATCCGGTTGCCGGCAGAGATTCGCGCATTGATGTAACAATTTGCTAAGGCCCGGCGGTTCTGATGGCATTTTGCACGCAACTGCGCTAGCGTTCGGCAAAACAAGGCCAAACAACGGCCGCCAGGCAAAAACAAAGAGCAGGTTCATGGAAGCTGAAACGCTGGCGCTTGCGCAGGAGATCGATTTCTCCATGTGGGGGCTGTTTGCCCGCGCGACATTCATCGTCAAAGTCGTGATGCTGATGTTGGTCGTCGCATCCTTCTGGTCGTGGTCGATCATCATTCAACGGCTGATCAACTATCGCGCGGCCCGGCGCGAGGCGGAGGCATTCGATCAGGCCTTCTGGTCGGGCAATCCGCTGGACGAACTGTTCGAGCAGATCGGACCGCAGCCCGATGGCGCATCGGAAAAGATCTTCGCGGCCGGGATGATCGAATGGCGCAGGTCGCATCGCAACGACGGCGGGCTGATCGCGGGGGCCACGGCCCGTATCGACCGGTCGATGGACGTGGCCATAGCGAAAGAGGCCGAAAAGCTGAACAAGGGCCTGCCGATCCTGGCCACGGTGGGGTCCACCGCGCCCTTCATCGGGCTGTTCGGCACGGTCTGGGGCATCATGAACGCCTTCATCGAAATCGCCGAGCAGCAGAACACCAATCTGGCCGTCGTGGCGCCGGGCATCGCCGAGGCGCTGTTGGCCACCGGTTTGGGCCTGCTGGCGGCGATTCCGGCAGTGATCTTCTACAACAAGCTGAGCGCGGACAGCGACCACATCGTCGGCGGATACGAGGCATTCGCCGACGAATTCGCGACCATCCTGTCACGCCAGTTGGACAGCTGACATGGGCGCGGCGATGCAGCAATCGTCGGGCGGCAACGGGCGTCGCCGCGGACGCCGCCGCGGCCGTGCCCAGCCGATGGCGGAGATCAACGTCACCCCCTTCGTGGACGTGATGCTGGTGCTGCTGATCATCTTCATGGTTGCCGCCCCACTGATGACGGTGGGTGTTCCGGTCGACCTGCCCAAGACGGCGGCCAGCGCCTTGCCCAGCGACAACGAGGAACCGCTGACCGTGACCATGACAGCGGGTGGACGGGTGCAGATTCAGACCACGGACGTCGCGCGTGACGAATTGGTCGGCAAACTGCGCGCCATCGCGGCCGAGCGAAGCAGCGACCGCGTGTTTCTGCGGGCCGACGGCGCGATCCCCTATGCGCAGGTCATGCAGGTCATGGGCGCGTTGAACGCGGGGGGCTTTTCCAATGTGGGCCTGGTCACCGACACCGGCGGACCGTCGCTGGACGAAGGCCAAGAGTGAGGCCGCGCGGTGGATACCGGCACCAAGATTTCGGCGATTGCCCACGTCACCCTGATCGGCTGGGCCTTGTTCGGCGGCACCTTCCGCTCCGAGCCTCTGCCGATGGCCGTACAGGAGGTGTCGGTGATCTCGGCCGAGCAATTCGCGGCGCTGACTGCACAGCGGGAGGCTCCGGCGGTGGCGGTGGCGCCTGGTGGGCTTGAAACTCCGGACGCAGAACCCCCGGCGCCTCAGCTCCCTGAGCCGGTTGATGAGGAACCACCGCGACCCGAAACCGTGACTCCGCCGGAACCAGACCCCGAGCCTCAGCCCGTCCCCGTCGAGGCACCGCCCGAGCCGGAAATCATCGAACAGCCCCCGGTTCTGGCGGAGCCCGAACCCGAGGTGGCCGTTTTGCCCGCCTTGCCTGAGTCTCAGCCGCGCCCCGCCGACAAGATCGCGCCGGAACCCATCGCGCCGCCACCGCCGGATGCCAAGCCCGATGACATCGAAACACCGGCCGTTTCATTGGATGAGGGCGCCGAGACCCAGCAAGAACAACAGGATCAGACCGCCCCTGAAGAGGCGACCGACCAGATCGTGACCGAAGCGGAACAAGGCAAGGACCTGTCGCCCCAACGTTCGCCGCGCCCGCGGGTACGGCCCAGCCGGCCGCAACCAACCGCTCAGGCCGAGGTGGCCGAGACCAATACACCATCCGAGCCGGCCCCGCAGGATCAGGCCGCCATCAACGATGCCCTGGCCGAGGCGCTGGGTGCCGCCGAGGAACCGGCCGGCCCGCCCCTGACAAGCGGCGAGAAAGACGCGATGCGTCTGGCCGTATCGCGGTGCTGGAATGTGGGGTCCCTCTCGACCGACGCCCTGCAAACCGTCGTCGTGGTCGGCTTTTCGCTGAACCGCGACGGCACGATCGTTGCGGGCAGCCTGCGGATGCTGGACAGCTCGGGCGGGTCGGCGGGCGCCGCGAAACAGGCATACGAGGCCGCCCGACGCGCGATTTTGCGCTGTGGTGCCAAAGGATACGACCTTCCTGCTGACAAATACGCGCATTGGAAGGATATTGAGATCACCTTCAATCCCGAGAGGATGCGGATCAAATGATGAAACTACTGACCAGCCTCCTTGTCGGCCTGACCTTGCTGTCGGCCCCGGCGTCTGCCCAGACAGGGCCGCTGAGGCTGGAGCTGGATCAAGGCATCATCGAACCGATGCCCTTCGCTGTGCCGAACTTCGTGCCCGATACCCCGGCCGCCACGCAATATGCCACCGACATCAGCCGCGTGGTCGCCACCGATCTGACCGGCACCGGCCTGTTCCGCGAAATCGCGCCCGAGGCCTTCATCAGCCAGGTCAGCAGTTTCGAGGCCCCGATCCAGTTCGCTGACTGGAAGGCGATCAACGCCGACGCGCTGGTGACCGGCGCGGTGAACCTCTCGGGCAATACCCTGACGGTGCGGTTCCGGCTGTGGGACGTGTTTTCGGGGCAGGAACTGGGCAACGGGTTGCAGTTTTCGGGCCCGATCGATGGATGGCGGCGGATGGCGCACAAGGTGGCCGATCAGGTCTATAGCCGCATCACGGGCGAGGGTGGCTATTTCGACAGCCGCGTCGCCTATGTGTCGGAAAGCGGCCCCAAGGATCAGCGGCGCAAACGGTTGGCCATCATGGACTACGACGGCGCCAATGTGCAGTACCTGACCGACAGCGCCGCCATCGTTCTGGCGCCGCGCTTTTCACCGGCGGGCGACCGGCTGCTGTACACCAGCTATGAAAGCGGCCGCCCGCGCATCTATCTGCTGGATGTGGGCCGGGTGAAAAAGCAGGAGCTGAAAACGCAGGACGGCACCATGAGCTTTTCGCCGCGGTTCTCGCCCGACGGTCGCTCGATCGTCTATTCGCTGACCCAGGGCGGCAATACCGACCTGTGGAAGATGGATCTGGCCTCGGGGCAGAGCGTACGCCTGACCAATACGCCTGCCATTGAAACCGCACCAAGCTATTCGCCGGACGGTTCGCGGATCGTCTTTGAAAGTGATCGGTCGGGCCAGCCTCAGTTGTATGTGATGCCCGCCAATGGCGGCGAGGCGACCCGCATCAGCTTTGGCCAGGGCCGCTATGGCACACCGGTCTGGTCGCCGCGGGGCGATCTGATTGCCTTCACCAAGCAGAACAAGGGCCGCTTCCACATCGGCGTGATGCGCGTGGACGGCAGCGAAGAGCGTCTTCTGACCGCCTCGTTCCTGGATGAAGGTCCGACCTGGTCGCCCAATGGCAGGGTCATCATGTTCACCCGCGAAACACAGGGGGCCAGCGGGCGGTCTACGCTGTATTCGGTCGACATCTCGGGGCGCAACCTACGCCCGGTCCGCACACCGGACGGGGGCAGCGATCCGTCATGGGGGCCGTTGTTGAAATGAACTGATTGTCAATGATGCCGACGTTCACAAGGTACCTTGGCTGTGATAGACAGGCGTCAAACAACAAAATGGAACCAGAGGCGATTGAAATGAACGTATTGAGCAAGATCGCGGCACTGGGCGCGCTGGCGCTGGTGACCGCATGTACCGACAATGATCCGTCGGCCCTGGGCGGGGCAGGCGGGGCCGGGACGCTGGTGCCGGGATCGGCCAGTGATCCGCGCTCGCCGGCCTATTTCCAGCAGGCGGTCGGTGACCGGGTTCTGTTCGCGGTCGATCAGTCCACGCTGACGACCGAGGCGCGGACCATTCTGCAGGGCCAGGCCGATTGGCTGCTGGCCAATACCGACTATACCGCCACCATCGAAGGCCATGCCGACGAACAGGGCACGCGGGAATACAACCTGGCGCTGGGCGCCCGCCGGGCCAATGCCGCGCGCGAGTTTCTGATTTCGCGCGGGGTGGCCGGGAACCGCCTGCAGACCATCAGTTATGGCAAAGAGCGCCCGATCGAGATTTGCAGCACCGAGGAATGCTACTCCAAGAACCGCCGCGCGGTGACGGTGCTGACCGGTTCGACCGCGGGGTGACGGTATGAAGGTTGCAGGTTTGGTGCTGGCGGCGGCCCTGACCGTCGCCACCGGGGCGCAGGCGCAGGATCAGCAGACCCTGGCGGATATCCGGCAGGAGCTGACCGTGCTGCATGTAGAAATCCAGCGGCTCAAGCGCGAGTTTTCGACCACCGGCGCGCCCGCGCCAAACCTGTCCGGCAGCTCGATCCTGGAACGGGTTGATGCGATTGAGGCCGAATTGCAGCGGCTGACCCGCCAGACCGAGCAGATGAACCAGCGTATCCAGAACATCGTGAGCGACGGCACCAACCGGATCGGTGATCTCGAGTTTCGGCTTTGCGAGCTGGAGCCGGGCTGTGAGTTCAGCGGCGAGCCGACCGCGCCCCTTGGCGGCGAGGACGCCGCGACGATCGTCACCCCACCGGCGCCGGACATCGCAGAGGGTGCCGGCCAGGTCGAGCTTGCCGTGGGCGAGCAGGCCGATTTCGACGAGGCGGCGCAGGCCCTGGCCGATGGTGATTTCCAGACGGCCGCCGACCTGCTGGCGCAATTCGACGCCAAGTATCCTGGCAGCCCGCTGGCCGCCGAGGCCAATCTGCGCCGCGGTCAGGCGTTGGAAGGGCTGGGGGACACGCGTGAAGCCGCGCGGGCGTTTCTGGCAAGTTTTACCGTCGAATCCGAGGGTCCCGTAGCCCCCGAGGCCCTGTACGAACTGGGCGCTGCGCTGGGCCGTCTGGGACAGGTCGAACAGGCCTGCATAACCTTGGGCGAGGTTTCGGTGCGCTTTCCCGATTCGGGTTTCGTTTCCGCGGCGTCGCAGGAAATGGCGTCGCTGGACTGCTCTTGACCCGCGACACCGAGAGCCTTCTTTCCGGGCTTCGGACGCGGCTGCCCAGCCCCTTGCCGCCTCGGCTGGGAGTCGCGGTTTCGGGCGGCAGCGATTCAACCGCCCTGTTACATTTGCTGGCGCGCGTCGCAGGGGGTGAGGGCATCCGCCTGTTCGCGGCCACGGTGGACCACGGCTTGCGTCCCGAGGCCGGGGATGAAGCGACCCGGGTGGCCGCGCTGTGCGAACAGATGAATATCCCGCACACGATCCTGGAATGGAGGGATTGGGACGGGTCAGGCAACCTGCAGGATCAGGCCCGGCGGGCGCGGTATCAATTGCTGCGCGGTTGGGCGGCTGAACGGGGCATAGCGGCCATCGCCCTGGGGCACACGGCGGATGATCAGGCTGAAACCGTTCTGATGCGCCTTGCCCGCGCGGCTGGCGTTACCGGCCTGTCGGCCATGCCCGTGATGCGGGACATGGGAGGCGTCACCCTGTATCGGCCCTTGCTGTTTGCCACCCGTGCCGATCTGCGCGCCTATCTGGACACGGAAGGGGTCGGCTGGGCAGAGGACCCTTCGAATCAGGACCGTCGGTTCGACCGGATCAAGGCCCGGCAGGCGCTGGCGGGCTTGTCCGAACTGGGGATCACTGCCGAAACTCTGGCGCGCGTCGCTGAGAACATGGGACGGGCAGATCAAGCCTTGCAACGATATGCGCGGGAAATGGCCCAGAGCATCGCGACCCAGCACGCGGGTAGTATCCAGTTGGACCGGGCGGGCTTCGCCGCCGCTCCGCCAGAAGTTCAGCGACGGCTGGTCGTGGGGTTCGTGCGTTGGATCGCGGGGGAAGACTACCCTCCGCGTCAGGCCACGGTCGCGCGCGCGATGGCCGCGATTGCGGCAGGGCAAGCCGCTGTGATCGGAGGATGCCAGATCGTTCCGTCCGGGAAATTTGCGTGGATTTGCCGAGAGCTGAACGCCGTGTTCGGGAAGGTTGCCAGGCCGGGCGACCTCTGGGATGGGCGCTGGATTCTGCGCGGGCCGGACACCGACGGCACCGAGACGCGCGCGCTGGGCGAGGTTGGACTGAGACAGTTACCGGACTGGCGCGCCGAGGGATTGCCGCGGGTCGTGCTGAGTTCGACGCCCGCGGTCTGGCGGGGCGATCACCTGCTGTCGGCGCCGCTGGCTGGTCTGGCCAATGGCTGGATGGCTGAAATCGTCCCCGCGCGGGCCCAGGTTCAGGCCGCGTTTTTATCGCATTGAACCTGCGCCAATCATCTCTATTTTAAGGGTCAACACGGCAGGTTGTGATCTGCCGAAGTCTTTTGGGAGATATTTCTTGGGCAACGCGCGCAACATCGCCTTCTGGGTCGTTCTGTTCCTGCTGATCCTTGCATTGTTCAACCTGTTCAGCGGTCCAGGTGGAACGCTTCAGAGCAACGAACGCACCTATTCCGATTTCGTCAGCGCCGTCGAAGCGGGCGACGTCAAGAACGTGACGCTGGACGGGGAACAGATCCGCTATACCACGGGGTCCGGCGGCAACTATGTCACGATCAAACCCGGCGATGCCGAGGTCACCAAGCTGCTGATCGAGAAAGACATCCCGGTTCGGGCAGAGAAGCAACAGCAATCGGGTTTCCAGTCGTTCCTGATCACGCTGCTTCCCTTCCTGCTGTTGATCGGTGTCTGGGTCTATTTCATGAACCGGATGCAGGGTGGCGGCAAAGGCGGTGCCATGGGCTTTGGCAAGTCCAAGGCCAAGATGCTGACCGAAAAGCATGGCCGCGTGACCTTTGACGATGTGGCGGGCATCGACGAGGCCAAGGAAGAACTGGAAGAGATCGTCGAGTTCCTGCGCAACCCGCAGAAATTCTCGCGCCTTGGCGGCAAGATCCCCAAAGGCGCGCTGTTGGTCGGCCCTCCGGGTACCGGGAAGACGCTGCTGGCCCGAGCGATTGCGGGTGAGGCCGGCGTGCCATTCTTCACCATCTCGGGTTCGGACTTCGTCGAGATGTTCGTGGGTGTCGGTGCATCCCGTGTGCGCGACATGTTCGAACAGGCCAAAAAGAATGCGCCTTGCATCGTCTTCATCGACGAGATCGACGCCGTGGGTCGCCACCGTGGCGCCGGTTACGGCGGCGGCAACGACGAACGCGAACAGACGCTGAACCAGCTGCTGGTCGAGATGGACGGGTTCGAGGCCAACGAAGGCGTCATCATCCTGGCCGCAACCAACCGCAAGGACGTGCTGGACCCGGCGCTGCTGCGCCCGGGCCGCTTTGACCGTCAGGTGACCGTCGGTAATCCCGATATCAAAGGACGCGAGAAGATCCTTGCGGTCCATGCCCGCAAGACGCCGCTGGGCCCGGATGTCGATCTGCGCATCATCGCGCGCGGCACACCCGGGTTCTCGGGCGCCGATCTTGCCAACCTGGTGAACGAGGCGGCTTTGATGGCCGCGCGGGTCGGTCGGCGTTTCGTGACCATGGAGGATTTCGAGAACGCCAAGGACAAGGTGATGATGGGGGCCGAGCGCCGCTCGATGGTGTTGACACAGGACCAGAAGGAAAAGACCGCCTATCACGAGGCAGGCCATGCCGTTGTCGGCATGACCCTGCCGCTGTGCGATCCGGTCTACAAGGCCACGATCATTCCGCGCGGCGGTGCGCTGGGCATGGTGGTCAGCCTGCCCGAGATGGACCAGCTGAACTATCACAAAGACGAGTGCGAGCAGAAGCTGGCCATGACCATGGCGGGCAAGGCCGCCGAAGTCATCAAATACGGCGAGGATCACGTCTCGAACGGCCCGGCCGGCGACATCATGCAGGCCAGCCAGCTGGCGCGGGCCATGGTGATGCGCTGGGGCATGTCCGACAAGGTCGGCAATATCGACTATGCCGAGGCGCATGAGGGCTATCAGGGCAATACCGCCGGGTTCTCGGTTTCGGCCCATACCAAGGAGTTGATTGAGGAAGAGGTCAAGCGCCTGATCCAGCAGGGATATGAGCGCGCGCACCAGATCCTGACCGACCATCACGAGGAATGGGAGCGTCTGGCGCAGGGCCTTCTGGAATACGAAACCCTGACCGGAGACGAGATCAAGCGGGTGATGAAGGGCGAGCCACCGCACGCAGGCGATGACGAAAGCGGTACACCCGATCAGGGTGGCGCGGCCAGCGTGACGGCAATTCCGAAGACCAAGCCCAAGAAATCTCCGCCCGAGGGCGGGATGGAGCCCGAACCCACTGCATGACGCAAAAAACCCGGCCCACGCGCCGGGTTTTTTCTTGCCTTTCCCGGAATGGGACGCAGGCTGCGACGGATAGATCGTCAGACAAGGAAATTCCCATGCCCGTTTTGCGCGAAACCGATTTCAAGGCCACGGTCGTCTGGCTGGGGCATGTCCCGGCCGGGGACTCTCTGCGTGCCCGCTCGGTAGACCGGCTGGACCTTGATTTCGCGGGCGACAGCGGTGCGCGCCACCAAGGGCTGAACCGCCCTTCATGCGTGCGGGTCAGCAACCTGTATCCACGGGGCACGGAGATCCGCAACGTGCGCCAGTTGACGATCCTGTCGGCCGAGGAACTGGCCGATATCGCCGACGAAATGGGTATCGACAGCTTGGACCCGGGTCTGCTGGGGGCCAGCGTCGTTGTGCAGGGGATTCCGGATTTTACCCATGTCCCGCCATCCTCTCGCCTGCAGGCCAGCGGCGGGATGACACTGACCATCGACATGGAAAACCGCCCCTGCGTGCTGCCTGGCCGCGAGATCGAGGCTGACGCGCCCGGCCATGGCGCTGGGTTTAAGCCAGCCGCACAAGGGCGGCGCGGGGTGACGGCCTGGGTCGAACGACCGGGGGCCGTGACGCTGGGCGACACCCTGACCCTGTTTGTTCCCGATCAGCGCCCCTGGTCGCCCTGACGCGCAAGCGTTTCCCATTCGAAACCGCTGAACGGTGACAACGCCGTTTCGCGGCTCGAAAATGTCGGAATCCACATCCATTCCCGCAGAGCACGACGGTATGGGTTGAACAGCACCGGCGCTTGGCGTCGGTTTTGCACGGAATTCAATCAGGGACCTTGCCCAATGAGCTACAAATCCGACATTGAAATCGCGAGAGAGGCGAAAAAGCTGCCGATCCAGGAGATCGGGGCCAAGCTGGGCATCTCCAGCGACGATCTGCTGCCCTATGGCCACGACAAGGCAAAGGTCAGCCAGAGCTTCATCAACTCGGTTCAGGACCGCGAGGACGGCAAGCTGATCCTGGTGACCGCGATCAACCCGACCCCGGCGGGCGAGGGCAAGACCACCACCACCGTCGGTCTGGGCGACGGCCTGAACCGCATCGGCAAGAATGCGATGATCTGCATCCGCGAGGCCTCGCTGGGCCCGAACTTCGGCATGAAGGGCGGTGCTGCGGGCGGCGGCTATGCGCAGGTCGTTCCGATGGAAGAGATGAACCTGCATTTCACGGGCGACTTCCACGCGATCACCTCGGCGCACTCGCTGCTGTCGGCGATGATCGACAACCACATCTATTGGGGCAACGAGCAGGAAATCGACGTGCGCCGCGTTGCCTGGCGCCGCGTGGTCGACATGAACGACCGCGCCCTGCGCCAGATCACCTGCTCGTTGGGTGGTGTGGCCAATGGCTTCCCGCGCGAAGGTGGGTTCGACATCACCGTGGCCTCCGAGGTGATGGCGATTCTGTGCCTGGCCAACGACCTGAAGGATCTGGAAAAGCGTCTGGGCGACATCATTGTGGCCTATCGCCGCGACAAGTCGCCGGTCTATTGCCGCGACATCAAGGCCGAGGGCGCGATGACCGTTCTGCTGAAGGACGCGATGCAGCCCAACCTGGTGCAGACGCTGGAAAACAATCCGGCCTTCGTGCATGGCGGCCCGTTCGCCAACATCGCGCATGGCTGCAACTCGGTCATTGCAACCAAGACCGCGCTGAAGGTGGCCGACTATGTCGTGACCGAGGCCGGTTTCGGGGCCGATCTGGGCGCCGAGAAGTTCATGAACATCAAGTGCCGCAAGGCGGGCATCGCGCCGTCGGCGGTGGTGATCGTGGCCACGGTGCGTGCGATGAAGATGAATGGCGGCGTGGCCAAGGCCGATCTGGGCGCCGAAAACGTCGTGGCTGTACAGTCGGGCTGTGCCAATCTGGGCCGCCACATCGAGAACGTGAAATCCTTCGGTGTGCCGGTCGTCGTCGCGATCAACCACTTCGTCACCGATACCGATGCCGAGGTTCAGGCGGTCAAGGATTATTGCGCCGAGCATGGGGTCGAGGCGGTTCTGTCGCGCCATTGGGAGCTGGGCTCGGAAGGGTCCGAGGATCTGGCCCGCAAGGTCGTGGAACTGGCTGATGCCGGCACCGCAAATTTTGCGCCGATCTATCCCGACGAGATGCCGCTGTTCGAAAAGATCGAGACCATCGCCAAGCGTATCTACCGCGCCGACGAGGTGCTGGCCGATGCCAAGATCCGCAACCAGCTGAAGGAATGGGAAGCCGCCGGATACGGCAACCTTCCGGTCTGCATGGCCAAGACCCAGTATTCATTCTCGACCGATCCGGCGTTGCGCGGGGCACCCACCGGTCATTCGGTTCCGGTGCGCGAAGTACGCCTGAGCGCCGGTGCTGGCTTTATCGTGGTGGTGTGCGGCGAGATCATGACCATGCCCGGCCTGCCCCGCAAACCGGCGGCCGAGACGATCCGACTCAATGACGCAGGCCAGATCGAGGGCTTGTTCTAAGCCGCCGAATAAGACATCTCGTGGTCCGGGGAATCCCCGGGCCATGAGGAGATTGCGATGTCCACTCTGACACCGCCGCAGGACTGTAGAACCATGCAGGAACTGCGGAATCAGATCGACAAGCTGGACCGTCAGCTGATCGAGTTGCTGGTGACGCGCGCAACCTATATCGACCGCGCGTCCGAGCTGAAGCCGGGCGAGGGCCTTCCGGCCCGAATCCCTGAGCGTGTCGAAGACGTGGTGCAAAAGGTGCGTTCGAACTCGGTCGATTTGGGCCTGGATCCCGATCTTGCCGAAAGGCTGTGGCGCATCCTGATAGATTGGTCGATCGCGCGCGAAGAGCGTGTGCTCGGCCCGAGTTGAACGAACCGGGCGCCGCATGCGCCCGGCCCGGTGTTTGAACAGAAGGGATCGAGGGATGGTAGCCCAGGTTATCGACGGCAAGGCGTTTGCAACAAAGGTGCGCGCGCAGGTGGCCGACAAGGTCGCGAAGCTGAAAGAGGAACACGGCATCACGCCCGGTCTGGCCGTGGTGCTGGTGGGCGAGGACCCCGCCAGCCAGGTCTATGTCCGCTCGAAGGGCAAGCAGACCGTCGAGGTCGGCATGAACTCGTACGAGCACAAGCTGGACGCCGATACCTCCGAACAGGACCTGCTGGCGTTGATCGACAAGCTGAACAACGATCCGGCGGTGCATGGTATCCTGGTGCAGTTGCCGTTGCCCAAGCATCTGAATGAAGACCTGGTTATCAATGCGATCAACCCCGCCAAGGATGTGGATGGGTTCCACATCTCGAACGTGGGCCTGCTGGCCACCGGGCAGAAGGCCATGGTGCCCTGCACCCCGCTGGGCTGCCTCATGATGCTGCGGGATCATCATGGCTCGCTGTCCGGCTTGGATGCGGTGGTGATCGGCCGGTCGAACATCGTGGGCAAGCCGATGGCGCAACTGCTGCTGGGCGACAGCTGCACCGTGACCATCGCGCACAGCCGTACCAAGAACCTGCCCGACGTGGTGCGCAGTGCCGATATCGTCGTGGCCGCCGTGGGCCGCCCCGAGATGGTGCCCGGAGACTGGATCAAGGAGGGCGCAACTGTGATCGACGTGGGCATCAACAGGATCGAGCGCGATGGCAAGACCAAGCTGGTCGGGGATGTAGACTATGCAAGTGCGGCCGAACGGGCAGGTGCGATTACCCCCGTTCCGGGCGGTGTCGGACCGATGACGATCGCCTGCCTGCTGGCGAATACCCTGACGGCCTGCTGCCGGGAAAATGGTCTGCCCGAGCCCGAAGGTCTGACCGCATGACCACAGGTTGCGGCCAGAGCATGGCCGCAACCTGGCGACCGGCTGGACGCAATGGCCGGCCAGCCTGACTGCTCGGATTGCACACGAATAGTTTACTGGCGACCGATCGTATTGGATGCCGGTCGGTTTCATGATAATTCCATCTTATCAGAGTGTTGAAAGGTGAACGCGCCCGGCAGTCCCGGCCTGAACGGTGTGGGATCGGGGGGGGGTGGTGAGTTGGAATGACGTCGATGTTGCGCGGTATCGGGGCCGAGTGCACGCCGCAACGGCTTGTGGCTGGTTTTGTCTTTGTTCCGTTGTTCGCCTACACGGTCAATCCGTTCAACGAACTGGAATTGTCCTACCCTCTGCGGTTGGCGTTTTGGACCGGACTCATGGCTCTGGCGATTCTGGCGGTCAGAAGTGGGCGAAAATTCGCCTTGCGGCGTTTTGGGCATTTGGGAATGACGACGCGCGACTTTGCCGTCGCGCTGATGATCATGTTGTTTTTTACGCCGGTGTTCTGGGCCTTCACCGTGCTCCTTTTTTCGGCTTGCGGCTACCAGTCTCCGGGATTCGGCGCGGTCGGTGCCTATGGGGTGTTGTTGGGAACAGGCCTTGTTCTGGTGTCCAAAAGCAGCAGGAATGACTCTGCCGAGCAGCGGCCCATGGAATGCCCGCGTCTGGTTCGGCGCCTGCCCGAGGATTTCTCGGGCGACATTGTTCGGCTCAGCGCTCGGGGTCACCACGTCGACGTCGTGACGACGCAGGGGGTCTACACCGTGCGTCTTCGCCTGAGCGATGCCATGGACGAAATGGACCCGGTCATCGGCCATTGTGCGCACAGGTCTCATTGGGTGACCGAGGCGGCGGTCGAGGGTGTCGAGAAAGCCGGTGGCAAGCTGTTCCTGCGCCTTTGCAATGGCGATCTTGTCCCGGTCAGCCGGAAATACAAACCGAATCTGGAAGAAGCCGGTCTGGTCTGACCGGTCACCGCGGCATGGCGGTGAGGCGCGGCTGCACCCCGGTCAGGATCGCGCGCGCCTCGGGCCCCATCAAGCCGGACAAAGCGGTATCACTGCTGCGCAGCCCTCCGGTATAGGTGCCATAGGCCGGAAGAATCAGCCGCTGATCGTCGAAGAGAAACGCCGGACGTGTGATCAAACGGCCCCGGGCCCGCAGCCGCACCTTGGGGTGATAGTGACCCGAGACTTCGCCCTGCGCATCGTTTTGGGCGATGTGGCGAAATACCAGCGGCGCGCGGCGCCACTCGGCCAGGTGGGCGCCGCTCAGGGACACGGGCCCCGGATCGTGATTGCCCTCGATCCAGATCCACAGGCGGCCGGCCTGCAGGGTCGAGATCCGCAGACGGTCCGCCTCATCCAGCGTATCAGCGGCCTCAATGTCGTCGAAGCTGTCTCCAAGGCAGATCACGGTCTTGGCCCCGGTCCGCTCCAGGTCAGCGGTCAGGCGCGTCAGCGTGTCGCGGGTGTCATAGGGGGGCAGGGTTGGGCCGCCCCGCCGTGCCATGCGGGCCGATTTCCCCAGATGCAGGTCCGACACGCACAGCAGGTCATGATCGGGCCACCACAAGGCACCCGAGCCGAGGGCGTGCAGGCGCACGCCGGAAAACGAGAACGCGAGGCTGTTCATGGTCCGGTCCTTGCCTGATCCGCGCGTATTTTCAACCTGATTCTCAGTCCGGCGACAGACCCGCGGCCGCCAGCAGGCGGGCGCTTTCTTCGGCCAGAAGCCGTTCTTCGGCCGCGCCCTTGACCGGAACCTTTCCCACCTCGAGCAGCAACGGCGCCGCCAGCGGTGACACCCGATCCAGCCGGACCAGGTCGATCCGGTCGCCGATACGCGCGATCATCGCCTCGATCCGTCCGAAATCGACCAGCCCGCGCATGGCTTCTTCGCGGGTGATCTGCATCAGCAGGTGGTCGGGGTCGTATTTCAGCAGCGTGTCGTACAGGATGTCCGACGAAAAGGTCGCCTGCCGCCCGCTTTTGCGTTGGCCACCTGTATTGCGTTCGATCAGCCCGGCGATGGTGGCCGAGGCGCGGAAGGTCCGCTTCATCACCGCATTGCCCGCCAGCCAGTTGTCCAACCCGTCGCGTAGGGCCTCGATCTGGAACAGGGGGCTGGGGTCGGTCACCGCGTCCAGGCCCCAGATCAGCGTGGCATAGTCGGTCGCGACAAAGCCCAGCGGGGCCAGCCCGGTTTCCTCCATCCGTTTGGTCAGCAGCAGGCCCAGCGTCTGTTGTGCGTTGCGTCCGGCAAAGCCGTAAACGCACAGGTTTTCGCGGCCGTCATTTGGAAAGCTCTCGATCAACAGCCGGTCACGCTCGGGCAGCCGCGACATCCGACGCTGCAGATCCAGCCATTCACCCGTATGTTCGGGCAGTTGCGGCCAGTCGGGCTGTGCGAACATCCGCAGGATGCGATCGCTCAGCTGAGTCGAGGTGGCGAACTTGGTGCCTGAGAAGGTGGCGACCTTGGGCTTTTTGTCCGCACGGCGCGTGACTTCGACAACCGTTTCGCGCAGTCCTTCATAGCGCACGATCTGACCGCCGATCAGGAAGGTGTCGCCGGGGGTCAGCGATGCGGCAAAGGCCTCTTCGACCTCGCCCAAGGGTTTGCCGCCCCGGTTGCGCTTCAGCCTGACCTTCAGGGTATCGCTGTCCTGGATCGTGCCCAGGTTCATGCGGATGCGTTGCGCCGCGCGAGGGTCGCGCAGCTGCCACAGCCCGTCGGGGCGCTGTTGCAGGCGCTGCCAGCGGTCATAGGCCCGCAGCGCATAGCCACCGGTGGCGCAGAACTCCAGACAGGCATCGAAGGCCGCGCGGGACAGATCGGCATAGGGCCCGGCCGAGGTGACCTCGGCATACAGGGCATCGGCATCGAACGGCCCGGCGCAGGCGGCGATCAGGATGTGTTGGCACAATACGTCACGCGGGCCGGAGCCGCGCGGCTCGCCGTCCAGGTCGTGTTCGCGCGCGGCCTCCAGCGCGGCAACACATTCGACCACCTCGAACCGGTTTGCAGGCACCAGCAGAGCCTTGGACGGCGCGTTGTAGCGGTGGTTGGCCCGCCCGATCCGCTGGACCAGGCGCTTGACGTTTTTGGGGGCGCCGATCTGGATCACAAGATCCACGTCGCCCCAGTCGATCCCCAGATCGAGGCTGCCGGTGCAGACGATGGCGCGCAGGTCTCCACGGACCATCGCCGCTTCGACCCGTTCGCGCTGTTGCCGGTCGAGGCTGCCGTGGTGGATGCCGATGGGCAGGCCTTCGTCATTGGCCAGCCACAGGTTGTGAAAGAAGATCTCGGCCTGGGCGCGGGTGTTGTGGAAGATCAGCGTCGTCTTGTGCTGCCGGACCTGCTCCAGCACCGCCGGGATGGCATAGGCCGCGCCGCCCCCGGCCCACGGCGGCATTTCGGCCGTTTGCAACATGGCGATATCGGGGTCGGGGCCGGGGTCTGCCATAACGATGTTGCAAGGGTCGGGGTGGCGGGCCAGAAAGCGCGCGATGGCGTCCGGGTCCTCGACTGTGGCCGACAGGCCCACGCGCCGCAGATCGGGACACAGCGTCTGAAGGCGGGCCAGGGCCAGCATCAACTGGTCGCCCCGCTTGCTGTCGGCCAACGCGTGTATCTCGTCCACGATCACGCGCTGGACGCCCCGGAACATGCGGGGCGCATCCTCGTAGGACGTCAGCAGCGCCAGGCTTTCCGGGGTCGTCAGCAGGATATGCGGCGGGTCCACGCGCTGGCGTTTCTTCTGGGAGGGGGTGGTGTCGCCGGTGCGGTCTTCGATCCGGATCGGCAACCCCATCTCGTCGGCCGGGCCGCGCAGGTTGCGTTTGATGTCGGCGGCCAGCGCCTTGAGAGGCGAGACATAGATCGTGTGCAGCCCCTCATACCCATCGGCCAGTTCGATCAGCGAGGGTAGGAACCCGGCCATCGTCTTGCCGCCGCCCGTGGGCGCGATCAACAGCGTCGCCGGGGCCTGCGCCCTGTCGATCATGGCCTGTTGGTGCGGGTGGAGGGACCATCCCCTGGCAGAGAACCAGGCGTCTATTCGGGCGGGAGTCTGCGTCATGGACGCAGACTAGCCCGCCCGGTGTCAAAGCGGAATGCGGTTTGGGATCGTCTTATTTGACGATTTTCTCGTCCTTGACGAACATGTTCGCCCAGGCGCGGTCGATCAATTCGGGGCTCATCTGATAGGGGATGCCCTCGAACTCGCAGATCGAGATCATCTGGTCGATCAGGAAGATCGGCTGATAGTTCGCATAGACATTGTTGATGGTCGGATACTTGACCTTCAGCAGATGCACCAGCGCAGCCTCGTCCAGCGGCATTCCACGCTTGCGGGCGACCATGGCAAAGATCTTCAGGAAGTTTTCCTGGTTCGGGCCGTCAATTTTGATCTTGAAGAAGATCCGGCGCAGCGCGGCCTGGTCGAAGATCTCGTTGGGGTGAAAGTTGGTCGAGAAGATGACCAGCGTGTCGAAGGGCACCTCGAACTTTTCACCAGACTGAAGACCCAGAATGTCCTTGCCTTCTTCCAGCGGAACGATCCACCGGTTGATCAGGGCCTGCGGCGGCTCGGCCTGGCGGCCAAGGTCGTCCACGATGAAGATGCCGCCGGTCGATTTCAGTTGCAGCGGCGCCTGATAAGTGCGTGCCGTAGGGTTGTAGACCAGGTCCAGCATGCTCAGCGACAGTTCACCGCCGGTGATCACCGTGGGGCGTTCACATTTAACATAGCGCGAGTCGAACCGCTTGCGGCGGCGCAGGCTGTTGGGGTCGTCTGGTTCGTCTTCGATCGCGTTGTGCACGATCGGATCATAGACGGTAATCACCTGGCCGGCATATTCGATCGCGCGCGGCACATAAACATTGTCGCCCAACGCATCGCGAATCCCGTTCGAGATTGAGGACTTACCGTTGCCCGGCGGACCATACATCAGGATCGAGCGACCGGCGCTGACCGCGGGCCCGAGATGGTCCAGCAGGCTGTCGGGCAGGACAAGATGACCCATGGCGCTGGTCAGTTGCTCGCGGGTGACTTGGATGTTGCGGATCGACTGGCGCTTGACCTGTTCGCGATAGACATCCAGCGGCACGGGCATAGCGCCGAAATACTCGGACTGGCTCAGCGCATCCAGTGCCCGCGCCTTGCCGGCATCGGTCAGTTGATAGCCCATCTCGTTTCCGCTGTTGGCGTTCAGCGTGCCGGTCGCCTCGAGCAGTTTTTGTTCGCGGGCGATATCGACCAGTTCCTGCGTGACCGATGCCGGCAAGCAGACCGCCTGGGAAATCTGTGTGACCGTGTCGACGTTCTTGCGGAAGATGGTCTTGAGAAGGATGTCCCGCATCATCACCAGCGGAAGCTGCATTTCCTCCAGCCCTTTCGGGGAAGGGGGGGCCATCACGGAAGTGGTCTGCATATTCATGAGCGCTGCTCGTCCATCAAAATGTCACACGATAGTCCCCCGTTAAGGGGCGGATGTGGAAAATCTGGCGCAGCTTTGTGGCAGCACCATGGCGCGGGCGCGGCGCAGGAAAGATGGTTTAAGAACCGTAAATGGCGCCGAGAATTAGGTAGATGGCCAGAGCCCCGGCAAGCGCCAGACCCATAGGAAATTTGTTGCCCTGGTCCCAGCTTTCCCATTCTGGCGCGAACCGGCGCAAGCCGGAATGTTTCGCCAGTCGGTGGGTCGTGAACGCTGCCAAGACCGTGGCCATCAGGATGGCGGCAACCGACAGAAGGTCGCCCAACCAAACATAGGGGGCGGCGGCGGCGCAGAATTTGGCGTCACCGGCCCCCATGACGCCTGCGGCGTTCAGCAGGATGCCAAGAAACAGGACTACGATCAGGTGATACAACTGCCAGGCGTAGACCGGCAGCGAAAAGGACAGCGGGCCAAGCGTTCCGGGCAGCCAATCGCCCGACCAGGGTGGAACCGCGATCAGGCCCACCACCGCGAACACGGCCGCCAAGGCGACGACCGCGTGGTTCTTGATGCGCATCTCACGCATGTCGGTAAAGGCGACATACAGGCAAATGGGCAGGACAAAGGGCAAGAACCACAGTGCCGCGGCAGAAGGGATGGTCATCTATCAGGCTTCCTCGAGTGCGCGCAACGATCGCACCGCCTCGTCGAAATACTGCGGGTGCGTCGCGATGGCCTCGCGGAACAGGTTCTTTGCCAGGTTCACGTCGCCGCGCTTGACGGCCGAGATCGCCATCGTGTTCAACAACTCGGCCCGTTCAGCCTGGGTCATGGGAATCACGGGCATGGAATAGTTGCCCTGTGCGGCTCGGGCCAAGACCAAATTGTTCTTGGCGGTGAACAGGTTTTTGTCCTGGCGGATGGCCTCGGTGAACAGCCGCTCGGCTTCGGCATACTGGCCGCGGCTCAGTTTGGAATACCCCCAATTGTTCATGACACCGGCCGGTCGGGTCGTCAGACCCACGGCAGTCTCATAGAAATGATCGGCGCGTTTCCAATCCTTGTTGGCATCGGCGACCAAGGCTTCGAGGCGGTATCGCTTAAAAGTCTCGTGCGTCGGCGGCACGGAATCAAGGACTTCCTTGGCATCTTTCCAGTTTCCGCTGCGGACCAGCGCATCCGCATATTCAACCCTGTCGGCGCTGGTGGCACCGGGCATCGTGGTCACGCGTTTCCACGCGACCGCGGCTTCGGTGCTGCGTTTGGCGCGAACCAGAGAAATGGCCAGGCCACGCTGCAGGTCGATCCGGTCGGGGTTCTTGCTGGCGGCGCCCTGGAAATAGGTGACGGCCTCGTCCGGGTTCGACGCATTCAACATCACGTCGTTCAGGTTGGTCTCGTCGATGACGTTCACTTCCTGGAACGTGCGTTCGACCTTTTCCTGCTCGGTTTCCTTGGCGCAGGCCGTCAAGATCAGCCCGCATGCCGCGACTGTGGGAATCAGAAAGCTGTGGCGCATTTTTGCGTCCCTTGCTGCTCGTGCCTCTGTTATCGGTTCCTGCGCAACAGGAATGCCCCATCCCCTTGTTGCTCAAGCCGGAATTCTTGTTCTTGCGTAGTATTATTAACAGGATTTTCCATTTTTGCGAGTGCCAAGCGCAGATTGTCCCGGATTGCGTCACTTTCGCCATTGTCCAGCGCATAGGCCCGTTGGAACACCTGCGAGGCTTCGGCATATTCACCGGTTTCCATCAGCAACACGCCCAGATTGTTCCAGGCGATTGGCCATTCCGGGTCTTTCTCCACGGCTTCGCGCAACAGCGGTTCCGCCTGGCCAAGACGCCTGAGCCCAAGATTGGCGGTGCCGATCGAGGTCAGGATCTCGGCGGTCATCCCTTCGGCCAGCGCCGCGCGGGTGAAAGACTCCAGCGCCAGTTCGTATTCTCCGGCGGCCATCAGGCGGTTGCCGACGGCAACTTCGTCGACCGGGCCGCCCTTGGGGTCGATCCCCGGGGGGTAGGGGCCTTGGGTCAGGCCTGTCTCGGTACACGAAACCACCGCGGATGCGGCCGCGGTGGTTGTCAGGATGAAAATCCCTGTTCTTGTGACGCGAAGCAGCGACGTCTGCATCCGGCTATTTGCTCATGTTCGTAAAGTCCATGATCCCCTTGGCCGAAGGCCCGATCAGAATGATCAGCAGCGGCGGGACCGTCAGCATCATTGTGGCAAGCGTCATTTTGGTTGGCAACTTGTTTGCGGCCTCTTCCGCGCGCATAACCCGCTTGTCACGCATCTCGCCCGCATAGACCCGCAATGCATCGGCGATCGAGGTGCCGAAAGTCGCCGATTGGATCATCACGGTCACGAACGAGCTGACGTCCTGCACGCCGCAGCGGGTGCCGAAGTCGCGTAGAACCGTGTCCTTGTCCTTGCCCGCCTTCATTTCGTAGGCAACGGTTTCAAATTCCTGGGCGATTTCCGGATAGGATGATTGCATTTCGGACGCCACGCGAACGATGGCCTGATCCAGCGACTGACCCGCTTCCACGCAGACAAGCATCAGGTCAAGCGTATCGGGGAAGCCGGCGGTGATGGCTTCTTTGCGTTCTTCGATGCGGCGCGTGATCCAGTATTTGGGGATGTAATAGCCGATGGCACCGGGCACCAGCACGCGGATCATCATCTGCTGGCCGGTAAACTCCTGCCCGTTGTTGAACACGGTGACCAGCAACACCCCGATGATGATGCCGGAAATTCCCAAAGCGAACTGCGCAAAATGGAAGAACCGAACCGCGTCCTTCGACCGGTAACCGGCCTGACGCAGCTTGAGCTCCATGGCGGAATATTCTTCCTGGTCCTTCGGCTCAAGAAAGTTGGCGAATTTCTCCAGCTGTTCGTTGCGGCTTGAATTGCGCAGCTGGTCCTTTTTGCTCTTTTTTTCGCGCTTGGGCGCCGCGTTGGCGCGCTGCAGCTTCTTCAGGGGGTCTTCGGGCTGGTTCAGCAGAATGGGGATGGTGATTAGGATCATGAACAGGCCCAGCACGCCCACGACGATCAGCGGCCCGAACTCTCCCAACTGCTGGGTCAGAAAATCATTGATTTGGTTCAGGATTTCCATGCTTGCCCCTTCAGACCTTGATGTTGGTGAGGATGCGCATCACGATCAGGTTCAAGGTCAGCATGATGCCGACAACGAAGCAGGCCGGGATGAACCACGGGTGATCAAGGACCGAGTCATAATAATTTGGGTCCTTCACCAGGATAAACAGCAGGCAGCCGACAGGGAACCCTGACAGGAACTTGCCCGACCACTGTGCCTCGGCGGTGATGGCCTTGACGCGCCGAAACAGACGGAAGCGGGCCCGGATCACCTTGGCAAGACCGGCAAGGATTTCGGCCAGGTTGCCGCCGGACTGCTGTTGAATACCCACCGCAACGGCCAAGAAGCGAAGGTCCTGCATGTCCAGACGCTCGGCCATGTCCTTGAGCGCTTCGCCCACGTCGCGGCCATAGGCGCATTCGTCGGCGATCACACCAAATTCGGTACCCAACGGGTCTTCGACCTCGTTGGCGACGATCTGAACGGACGATACGAACGGGTTGCCCACCCGCAGCGAGCGCACCATCAGTTCGACCGCATCCGGCAGTTGTTCCTCCAGCATTGCCATCCGCTTTTTGGCCTTGCTGTTCACCCAAGCATAGACCGCACCGACCCCGATCGCCACCGACAGCGCAACCCGCAACAGTGTCTCGGTGCGGGTGCCGATGCTCAGCCCCATGAAGGCAACGATCGACAGCAGGGCCATCATCATGATCAACTGGCGCGGGCTGAAGGCGATCGCTGCCTTTTGCGCCTTGTCGGCCAACAGGGAATAGAGCGGGATGCTCTGCGATTTCATGTGCTGCTGCATTTCCTTGCGCAGCTGTTCCAGCACCTGTTCGCGACCGACACCCTTGTCAAGCATGTCCAGACGGCGATTGACCTTGCTGTTCAGGCTGATGGACTTGCCGAAAGCCACCAGATAGATGCCTTCGACCAGCGCCAGAACCCCGACGAAGATCGCGACATAGATGAGCGCCTCGGTAGGCAGTTGCATGTCCGGCTCTCCTACATGGTCGTCGGTTCATAGATCGATGCGGGCAGGTCATACCCCCAAAGACGGAACCGTTCCGAATAGTGGCTGCGTACGCCCGTGGCCGTGAAGTGACCGATGATCTTGTTATCGGGTGTCAGGCCAACGCGTTGAAAACGAAAGATTTCCTGCATCGAGATCACGTCACCTTCCATGCCTGTAATCTCGGTGATCGAGGTCATGCGGCGCGAGCCGTCCTGCAGGCGGCTAGCCTGCACGATCAGGTTCACGGCGCTTGCGATCTGGCTGCGCACGGCCTTGATCGGCATTTCGATCCCGGCCATCGCGATCATGTTTTCCAGACGCGAGATACCGTCGCGGGCCGAGTTGGCGTGGATCGTGGTCATCGAGCCGTCGTGGCCGGTGTTCATGGCCTGCAACATGTCGATCACCTCGGCGCCGCGTGTCTCGCCGACGATGATGCGGTCGGGGCGCATCCGCAGGGCGTTCTTCAGACAGTCGCGCGGGCTGACTTCGCCCTTGCCTTCCACGTTGGGCGGGCGGCTTTCCATCCGGCCAACATGGGTCTGCTGCAGCTGCAGTTCCGCCGTGTCCTCGATGGTCAGGATGCGTTCGGCATCGTCGATGAAGCTGGACAAAGCGTTCAGCGTGGTGGTCTTACCCGAGCCGGTACCACCCGACACGATGATGTTCAGGCGGGTGGACACCGCGGCCTGAAGATAAGCGGCCATTTCCTCGGTAAAGGCGCCGAATTTCACAAGGTCGTCGATGCTGAGCTTGTCTTTCTTGAATTTCCGGATCGACACCAGCGATCCATCCACCGCGATAGGGGGGACCATTGCGTTGAAACGCGACCCATCTGCCAGGCGGGCGTCGACATAGGGGTTCGACTCATCGACACGCCGGCCCACGGCCGACACGATCTTGTCGATGATCCGCATCAGGTGCTTTTCATCCTTGAAGGTGACGTCGCTCAACTCTAGCTTGCCGAACCGTTCGACAAAGATCTGATGCGGGCCGTTGACCAGAATATCGCTGACCGTGTCGTCCTGCAGCAGCGTTTCCAGAGGACCGAGTCCGGTCACCTCGTCATACAGCTCTTTGTTCAGCTGCGAGCGGTCTTCGCGGTTAAGAACGATGTTCTTGGCTTCCAGGACTTCGCTTGCGATGGCGCTGATCTCGGCCCGAAGTTCCGCCTCGGACGCGTTTTCCAGCGCAGCCAGGTTCAGGTTTTCCAGAAGCTCGCGATGCAGCTCGATCTTGATTTCGCTCAGACGCTCTTTGCGCTTGCGCTCGCGGTCCATTCCCTTGACTTCGCCCTGTTTTTTGACCGCGGGCTTGCGCGCGACGGCCGTCGAAGATGACGGCTGGGCCGAGCTCGCAGGTGCTTCCGGAGACTTGGCTGTCTCGGTCGGCGTGGCCACCGGCTGAGCGGCTGGTTGCTTCTTGTATCGTGAAAACACGGCGGCTCCTCCCCTTGGGGGCTGTGATTATGCGGCCTCGGCGCTGTTGCTGCCGAGGCTGTGCAATGACTGAGCAAGTTTGGCGATTTCCCGACGCAGCGGGTTCTTGGCGGCGGAATTGGCCAGCGGCAATCCGTGATCGCCGGCCTGAAGAACCGGTTTGCCACCATCCGGCAGCTGCAGGTCGATTGAAATGCCCAGGCTTTCGCCCATGCGCTTGACCCGGCTCTTGCCATTGAGATCGGTGAATTTCGGCGCGCGGTTCAGCGCGAAACGCAACTTGTTGAAGGGCAGTTCCTCGGCCTGAAGCGCCCGCTTGAGACGCAGCGCGTTCTGGGCCGAGCGCATGTCGAGTTCGATCAGGGCGAAATACACATGTGCAGCCTGCAACACCGTTTCGGACCAATGCACCAGCGTCTTGGGCATGTCGATCAGAACGTAGTCATAGTGTTTGCGGGCCATGTCGATCACGCGCTGAATATCTTCGGGCGTGAGCAGGTCCAGCGGCACCATGTCCGACGGGGCCGTCAGCACGTCGAGCTTGTCATCGAATTTCTGCAGCGCCTGTGCGAACACGTCATCATCCATGGCGGCGGTGTCCGACAGCATCTCGAACACGGCTTCGCGGCGGGGAAGATCCAGATAGGTCGATACGGTCCCGTACTGAAGATCAAGGTCGATCAGGCAGACCCGAGGGGCATCCTTGCCCGAAACGGTTGCAAGTTCCCAGGCAAGGTTCACCGCCATGGTCGTGGCGCCGACGCCGCCGGCCAATCCTTGAACCACCAGAAGCGCGCCTTCCTTCGGCGACCCGGCCGCCAGCGGCACGGCGGTTGGTTGCGGCACCGGTTCGGGATCGGGCTGGTTTATTCGGTCGATGGCTTCTTGCAACTCGTTTTCCGGCAGAGGGTAGGGAACGAACTCGTCCGCCCCCTTGCGCAGCAGTTGATGCAGCGCCGCCGGCGTGACGTCTTCGGCGATCAGAACAACCTTGATGTTTTTGTCCTTGGCCTTCGTGATGATCTCGCCCATCAGCGTCAGATCGTCTTCATCCTCGCCATCGATGGCCAGAGCCACGAATTGAAGGGATTCGGCTTCGGGTTGGTTGAAAAAGGCAAGCGCTTCGGCAAAACCAAGATCACCCCAGCGTTCACCCAGGGCGGTTTCCATGTCCTCGATCAGCAGGTCGAAGTTCTGCACGTCCCGGCTGATCGTACATGCCAGAATGGCGGTATCATCATTTTGCGGCGTGGCGCTCGTCATTAACACAATCCTCGTCGTAGGAGCGCAGCAAACGTCGATACGGTCGAGAATCGTGTGTCGGTTTGCTGTCGCCCTGTTGCGGCCAATTTCGGCCGCAGGTCACCCAATTGTTCACAATGTCGCTTGGAACTGGGGCAAGAATGGGGCGCAAAAAAACCAATTGTAGGGAAACGGGCGACGATGTCGCCCGATTTCCAATTATTGTTCGCTGGTCTCGCCCAGCGCCGTCTCGCGGCTCAACTTGCTCGTGTAGGTCGCGCTTTCGACATACTCGCGATAGATGACCTCGGCGTATTTCCCATCCAGGATGTTGGGATGGCGGTCCACAAGGCCGGATACCTCGGTCACGGTGCGCCGGTTGCGGCGGTCGCGATTCGGTGTCGCCACCAAAGGCTTGGTCTTGCCGAACGACACCAACGCCTCGAGGCGCGCGCGTGAGATCCCCTGTTGAACAAGGAAATTCACCGCCGCATTCGCGCGGCGCAGACCCAGGTTGTAGTTGTAGCTCTGCGAGCCGACCGCATCCGTGTGTCCATAGACGCGGAACCGGGCTTCGGGGAACTGTTTGATCCAGTTGGCCTGCTGCAAGAGGATCCGGCGCGCCGACTCGTCCAACTGGGCGCTGTCGAAGGCAAAGTTGATTTGGGTCGGGACCTCGGCCGCGAAGCGCTGAGCCAGGATCTGGCCATAGGACAACTCGCCGTTCATGACCTGAACGTTGTTCAGGGTCGCATTGCCAAAGGCGCCTTGGTCGATCTCGTAGCCGGCTTCTCGGGTGCAGTTGGCAACCGCGACTGCAAGACCCAGTGTGATCATCCACTTTTGCATTGGTCTGTCCTCCCTATCAGTCCAGGACATAGCCGTAGGAGCTGCCGAAATCCTGTTTGGCAACTTCCGACGCCGCGCCGTTGCCCGTGCGCTCGGTGCGGGCTACACGACCATTGACGAAAAGGTCGAATTCGCTTGGCGGTTTGACCCGATCCGTAGGCAAGGCCAGCGCTTCGCCGCGCGTCGGCGACACAAGATGCGCGGTGATGATGATCACCAGTTCGCTCTGCTCGCGCTGGTATTCGGCGCTTCGGAACAACGCGCCCAGCACCGGAACGTCGCCCAGCCAGGGGATCTGATTGCTCAGGTCGGTAAAGTCGTCCTGGATCAGGCCCGCGATCGCAAAACTTTCTCCGTCGCGCAGTTCAACCGTCGTGCTGGTCTGGCGCGTGATGAAACTGGGAACGTTGTCGCCGTTGATGGTGAAGTTCGAGCCGGTGTCGATGCTGGACACCGACGCGGCCATCTCGAGGTTGATCAGGTCACCGTCAACGACCCGCGGCACAAAGTCGATCTCGACGCCGAAGGCCTTGTATTCGATGGCAACCACGCCGTCATCCTGCGGTACGGGAATCGGAACCTCGCCACCGGCAAGGAACGTCGCCTCCTGGCCAGACAGTGCCGACAGGTTCGGTTCGGCCAAGCTGCGGGCCAAGCCTTTTGCTTCCAGCGCTTCGAGCAGCAGGCGAACCTGGGTCGACCCCGCGCCGAAGCCGAACAGAATGGCGCCCGTATTGGACTGGGCCACCGGAATGTTGTTGGCCAAGGCATTGGTCAGGGCGGGCTGGTTGTTCAGCGTGTTGATGCCGCCGGTCACGTCACCGCCGCCAAAGCCCAGTGACGCTGACAGGTTCTTGGCCACCGAGCGGTTCATTTCGGCAAAGCGGACCTTCAGCATGACCTGCTGCACACCACCGACATTCATCAGGTTCGATACGCGTTCGGGGGCGTAGCGCTCGGCCAGTTCCAGTGCCCGCGCCAGCTTGGCCGAGCTGGAAACCGTGCCAGACAGCACGATCCCGTCATTGGCGGTGCGCACCTCGATCGGTTCGTTTGGCAGAATCTGCCTCAGGCGCTCTTTGAATTCGGTCACGTCCGGTGCGACCCGAACACTCACATTGGTGATCAGATTGCCGGCGCCGTCGAACAAGGTCAGCGTCGTCATGCCGGGCGCCTTGCCCAACACATAGATGGTGCGGTCCGAAAGCGACGAAATATCCGCGATGCCCGCATTCGCGATGCTGAGCTCGGCGAAAGGTGTTTCGCTTTCAACCACGATGGCGCGGTTGATCGGCACATCCAGCGTTTCCGCCGTACCTTTCTTGACCACGCGAAGATTTTCGGCCCAAGCGGCATCGAAGCCGGCCGGGCTCGTAACAAGCGCTACCCCCAAAAGGGTTGCGCCAATCCAGGAACGAAATGTCATGTGACCTGCCTCTCCGATCACCACTCAGTTTTTTGTGGGTCTGTTGCCCTATGATGGCGAACTGTGCGCGAATTCGGGTTTTATTGCAATAATCAAGGGTTTCCGGAATTTTCCTTATGTGGAGAATGGGCAACAACCAAAACGAGAGAAGCCGCGCACATGGCGCGGCTTCATTCCGAATTTGGCTGGCAAGCTATTGAGCAAGCATCAGTTTGTGCAGGGGATCGGAGTCTCTACGATCTGATCGCCCCGGCGGGTCCGAATGGTGCAGACCTTCTCCTCTTGCTTGACCGGAGCTGGTGCGCTCTCCTTGATGCCCAACAGCTTACGCTGGTCCATTTCGATGGCGCTTGCGACGGTTTCATCCTGTACGCCCACCAAAGCCAGCGACAGCCGCCCGGTGTTCTGCGCCTGTGCCAGTGCCGCGATCTGTTCGGGGGTGGCGGCCACCGTCACCGTTCGGGCAATGGTCGTGCCCGTCACGTCGGAACCGGCCGTCTGGTCCACGGCTATCAATTCGATATTCGGCTGGATCAGGCGCGTGATCTCGCCGTTCGCGCCCTCGACCGCGCCCCGCAACGACCCGGTCCAGTACACATCGACCACATCCCCGGGGCGCAGGAAGCCCGAAACGCCCGAGGCCACGTCCACACTGATGGCAAAGGCGCGTTTGCCCTTTTCCAGCAACGAGGTCAGGCCGGCTGGTTCACCCGGTTTGGTGATCTTCACCGCCATGATGGCCTCGTCCTTTTCCATCGCACGCAAAACGAACCGCTCGTTCTGGCCCGTTTCGGGGAACAGCGCGCTCATGTCGGTGAACGTGCCTTCGGGAATCGCGTTTTCGGGCCATTCGACCACGCGCACATCCTCGGCGGTCAGCGGTTCACCATATTTCAGTTTGCGATTCGAGACGATGACGCCCACGGTCGGCACCGCGTCGACCTTGGCATTTGCGAGCGCCTCCTGGGCGGCTTGGCGTTCGCGTGCCAGTGCGTTCTGATATTCGGAAATGTAATTTCGGGCCATGTACACCGCGCCACCAGCCAGGGCGACCCCGACGATCAGGACAAGTCCAAAAACAGCTCGCATGCGTTCACCTCTTTATGTTGTTGGTCGCACGTGTATCGGCCCAAACAAGACATTGAAACAGCATATTTGATAAATCCGAATTGTGTCGAAATGTGGGACAAATTCGAGATTTTCAGCAGGGTTGTTTGGGGAAATCTCGAAAATGCCGCGCCACAAGCGCAAACCATGGTGCAATGGCTGGTTGCGTTGGCCGACCCAAAGCCCGACCTTTTGAAAGGCGGGCTGGATTTCGCCGCGTCAATTCCCGCTGATGCCCGCGGTCACGATGCCGCCGTTCCCTCCGGCGCTGGTGCCGGTGCTGACGGTCGAACCGCTCAACGCCGTATCAACGTTGCCGCCCATGTTGGTTGTCGCCGTCTGTATGACCAGATAGGTCACCATCGACAGTCCAACGACCAGCGCGGTTACGACAACCCAATCAACTGTGACAGCGCCGCCTTCGTTGCAAATGAATTTTTTTGCAAAGCGGATCATTGTGTATACCCCTTAACCGTTCGGGTCTCTTGCTTTGCGCCCACTCCGCAGCTGTTGCCGAACGTACCGTTGCTTTCGTCTCCTCGTGGAACCTGACCGCGCGTCCAAGGCGGGCGGCCGACAGGCCGGGCGGCGAGCTATGCCCATTTCGACACTCGGAATCCTGAGTTTTGGCGAAAAAAAAGCCGCGCCAGTTCTGGCGCGGCCAATCTTGCATGGTCCGGGGCTTAGCCGCCGGTGCCGTTTGTGCTTGCGGTGATACCGCCCTCTGTGCCGCCGTTGACTGTCGTGCCGGTGGAAACGGTTGCGCCGGTCAGAGTTGTATTTACGTTTTCGGCCAGGCCGGTCGCACCCGACGAAATCCCTTGATAAGCAACGGTGCCCAGGCCCACGACGGCCGCGGTCAGAACGACCCAGTCAACAGTCACGGCGCCGCTTTCGTCGTTGCGGAATTTCTTGAAGAGCTTGATCATGTTACGTCCCTCCTAAAGGATCACTAAGCTAATAAAACCTCGGGGTCTTTCCAGAGCGTCCTCTCTCAGTCTGCTCATGACCGTCTCGGTATGGCATTATGTTTGCCCTGCCCGCATGGCAGGATTTGGGCCAAACAGATGATTTTCTTCCGCGCGCTTAACTTTTTAGTCATTTTTCTTGGAACACATTGAAGTGTAACAAAAAAAAATTCCTCATATCTTCGGGGTGGGGCGCGTTCCGATGCAAAATTGCGGCAAATGAGGCAAAAACGCCCCAATTCATGTGGTTTTTCTGGCCCGCCGCGCGGATTCGCGTAACAAATCAACGCCAAAAGAAGATGAGGCAGGTAAGATGAGAATCCCGAGCGTACTGACATGCGCCGGCGTTTTGGCGTTTGCAGCAGCTTTCGTTGCACCGGCCCAGGCCACCGATATCGAACCGCGCGGCGTCTACAAACGGATCAAGGCGCCCAAGCCGGGCACGCGTCCGCATGTCACCGTCCAGATATCGGCCGAGGAACATGCCAAGGCGCCATCGGCCCCCAGCACGGGCGCCACGCTTGTCGTGCCCGACATCATTGCCCGCACCAAAGTACCGGCGGCCAACCTTCCGCAGATCCAGCCCGAGAAAACGCCCGAAGGTGCATACAAGGCCTTCTGGGCGAGGATTTCGCCTGACATGGCCCAGGCTGGTCCGGGAAGGCTGGATCCAGCGCTTCAGGCGCTGGCAACGGTCGGGGTCGCTTCGCCGCGGCTCCAAACACTGCAGCGCATCGTCGAGCAGCGCGGCGTGGATATCCTGCGCTCGACCGTGGGCACGAAGGTATCGCCCGCGCTGGTATTGGCCGTGATGTCGGTGGAGTCCGGAGGACGCGAGACAGCCGTCAGCTCGGCTGGGGCGCAGGGGTTGATGCAGCTGATGCCCGCCACCGCCAAGCGGTTCGGGGTGACCGACAGCATGCTGCCGGAGGAGAACATTGCCGGTGGCGTGAAATATCTCGACTGGTTGATGGGAGAGTTCGGGAGCGATCCGATCCTCGTGCTGGCCGGTTACAACGCGGGGGAGGGCGCAGTGCGCAAACACAATGGCGTGCCGCCTTACGCTGAAACCCGCGACTATGTGCCCAAGGTGCTGGCGGCGTTCCAGGTCGCCCGCGCCTTGTGCGCCACACCTCCCGATCTTGTTTCCGACGGTTGCGTGTTTCAGACCATGAAGTGAAAAAGGCCCGCGCAATCGCGGGCCTTTTCAGTTCCCAACGCCAACCGGGTCAAGCGACGATGGTCGCCTCGGTCGCCGCGCGCATCTCTTCTTCGCTGACGCCATCGGCCAGTTCGACGATCTTCAACCCGCCTTCGACCACGTCCAGCACGCCCAGGTTGGTGATGATGCGGTCAACCACGCCCTTGCCGGTCAGCGGCAGGGTGCATTCCTTCAGCACCTTGCTGTCGCCGTGCTTGTTGGTGTGGTCCATCACCACAATGACCCGTCCGACGCCGGCTACCAGGTCCATCGCGCCGCCCATGCCCTTGACCAGCTTGCCCGGTATCATCCAGTTGGCCAGATCGCCTTTCTCGTCGACCTCCATCGCGCCCAGGATCGCCGCCGCGATCTTGCCGCCGCGGATCATGGCAAAGGACGTGGCGCTGTCGAAATAGGCGGTGCGGGGCAGTTCGGTGATGGTCTGCTTGCCGGCGTTGATCAGGTCGGGGTCCTCTTCGCCCTCATAGGGGAAGGGGCCCATGCCCAGCATGCCGTTTTCCGATTGCAGGGTGATGTCCTTGTCGCCCACATAGTTCGCCACCAGCGTCGGAATCCCGATGCCGAGGTTCACATACATGCCGTCTTCCAGTTCCTCGGCCGCACGCGCGGCCATCTGATTGCGGTCCCAGGGCATTACGCTTCCTCCTTCTTGCGGGTGGTGCGCTGTTCGATGCGCTTCTCGTGCTGACCTTGAATTACCCGGTGCACATAGATGCCGGGCAGGTGGATGCAGTCGGGGTCCAGCGAACCGCGCGGCACGATCTCTTCGACCTCGGCCACACAGATCTTGCCGCAGGTCGCGGCCGGCACGTTGAAGTTGCGGGCGGTCTTGCGGAACACCAGGTTGCCGGTGTCGTCGGCCTTCCATGCCTTGACGATGGCCAGATCGGCAAAGATCCCTTCCTCGAGGATATAAGTCTCGCCGTTGAACTCCTTGTGCTCCTTGCCCTCGGCGATCACGGTGCCGACGCCGGTCTTGGTGTAGAAGCCCGGGATGCCCGCGCCACCGGCGCGCATGCGCTCGGCCAGGGTGCCTTGCGGGGTGAATTCCAGCTCAAGCTCGCCCGACAGGTACTGGCGCATGAATTCGGCGTTCTCACCGACATACGAGCTGATCATCTTCTTGACCTGCCGCGTCTGCAGCAGGATGCCGATGCCGAAATCGTCGACGCCTGCGTTGTTCGAGGCAAAGGTCAGATCCTTCACGCCCGACTCCTTGATCGCCTGCAGCAGCAATTCGGGAATGCCGCACAGGCCGAACCCGCCGGCCGCGATCAGCATGCCATCCCGAAGTACCCCATCGAGGGCCTCGGTGGCATTGGCATAGACTTTCTTCATGGAAAACTCCCCCAACGACATGGTGATGGGCAGGTTGTGCCGCCACGTCATTGGGAAGTCAATGAAACCTGCGGGCGGGTGGTATTTCTACCTAGGTGCAGTGGGAGATGAGCTCGGATTCTCCAACCGATATGGCCCGAGCTTCTCGCGCAAGGCCACGGACAGCGAGGGCTTGTGATAGATGCCCTTTCTTACCCAGCTATCAGTCAATTGAAACTGGCGTGTTTCGTTCCACCCCAGCATTTCATCGTGCGGCACGAGATACCAAAAGCCGTCACTAGGGAATGCCATCCAAATGTTTCGACCAATGTATCGTTTGTCGATGGTCCAGCGAGACTTCTGTTGTACCACCCTTAGATCGCCATCGATTTCCCGATAGGCGATCAAATCCACGCCTTCATCAAAAACAGGAATGAAAACGTTATAATTCAACCTCAATAGTGTTGAGCAAAGTTCATTTCTCAGGATGATTTCGTTTTTGCTCACTTTTCACCCCTCCGCCCTCTATTTACTCTTCTTCTTGGGCGCAGCCTTTTTGCGGGTGCCTTTCTTGGCCGCCTTCTCATTGACCAGTTCCACCGCCATTTCGGGCGTCACGTCTTCGGGCTTGATGTCCTTGGACAGGGTCGCGTTGATCTTTTCCCACTTCACATAAGGCCCATAGCGCCCGTCCAGAACCTGGATCGCGCCGCCATCGGGATGCTCGCCCAGTTCCTTCAGCGGTTTGGCCGCAGCCCGCCCACGCCGCCCGGGGTTTGCGCGCTTTTCCGCCAACAGTTCGACGGCCCGGTTCATGCCGATTTCGAACACGTCGTTGGGATCCTTGAGGTTGGCATAGACCGGCTTCGCCTCATCCGGCAGCTGGTGCATGATATAGGGACCGAAGCGCCCGAAATTGGCGCTGATAATACCACCCTCGGGGTGTTCGCCGATCTCGCGCGGCAGGCTCAGAAGGGTCAGCGCCTTCTCAAGGTCCATGGCATCCTTGTTCCAGCCCTTTGGCAAAGAGGCGCGCGGCGGTTTCTTGTTCTCGGGCGTGGCTTCGCCGCGCTGGACATAGGGGCCGAAGCGTCCGGATTTCAGCCAGATCTCATCTTCGCCATCCATGCCCAGCAGACGTTCCTCGCCCTCGGCGCCTTCACCGGCGATGGGGCGGGTATAGGTGCATTCGGGATAGTTCCCGCAGCCCACGAATCCGCCGGTCCGCGAGGTTTTCAGGTGCAGCCGTCCGACCCCGCATTTGGGGCAGATGCGCGGATCCGAGCCATCCTCGCGCGGGGGGTACAGCTGCGGGGCCAGCGCCTCGTCCAGCTTGTCGAGCACTTCTGAAATCCGCAGCTCGGACGTCTCGGCGATCGCGGCCGAGAAATCGCGCCAGAACTTGGATAGCAGGTCCTTGTAGTCGCGGGCGCCGGCGCTCACCTCGTCCAGCTGCTCTTCGAGGTTGGCAGTGAATTCGTACCCGACATACTGGCGGAAGAAATTCAGCAAGAAGATCGTGACGATCCGGCCCTTTTCCTCGGGGATCAGGCGGTTCTTGTCCTTGCGGACGTAACCGCGGTCCTGAATCGTGGTGACGATCGAGGCATAGGTCGAGGGTCGCCCGATACCCAGTTCTTCCATCCGTTTGACCAGTGTCGCCTCGGTATAGCGCGGCGGCGGTTGGGTGTGGTGTTGCAGCGCCAGAACCGTCTGGTTGTCCGACAGGATGGCCTTCTTGTCCGCGCCGTCGGCGGTAGCCTTGTCAAACTGATCCTTCAGCGTGGTCTTGGCAAAGCGCGCCGGATCACCCTGCATGATCTGGGGCAGGCGCTTGTCATCCTCGTCCTCGACATCGTCGCGGCCTTCCTCGTAGACGCGCATGAAGCCGTCGAATAGCACGACCTGACCGGTGGCGCGCAGGCCCACTTGGCCGTCATCGCTGCCGATTTCGACGGTGGTGCGTTCCAGCCGCGCGGCCGCCATCTGGCAGGCGATCGTACGTTTCCAGATCAGATCGTACAGCTTGCGCTGATCGTCATCCGACAGTTTCAGGGCGGCCGCATCCTTGGTCATGTCCGTGGGCCGGATGCATTCGTGCGCTTCCTGCGCGTTCTTGGCCTTGTTCTTGTACATGCGCGGGCTGTCCGGCACGTATTCGGCACCGAACCGGTCCTTGATCGCGTCCCGCGTGGCCGCGACGGCCTCGGGCGCCATGTCGATGCCGTCGGTTCGCATATAGGTAATGTGCCCGGCCTCGTACAAACGCTGGGCCACCTGCATCGTGTGGCGCGCGCCCATACCGAACTTGCGGCTGGCTTCCTGCTGCAGGGTCGAGGTCATGAACGGAGCGCTGGGGTTGCGCGCGGCCGGCTTGGCCTCGACCGAGGTCACGCTCAGCGCGCGGCTGGTGATCGCCTGAACCGCCAGTTCGGCCTGGGTTGCATTGGCGATGTCATGCTTGTCCAGCTTCTTGCCGGCCAGCGTGACTAGCCGCGCCTCATAGGTCTGGCCGCGCGGCGTTTCGAACAGCGCCTTGACCGACCAGTATTCAACGGGCTTGAACGCCTCGATCTCCATCTCGCGCTCGACGATCAGGCGCAGGCAGACCGATTGCACGCGTCCGGCCGATTTCGCGCCGGGCAGCTTGCGCCACAGAACCGGCGACAGGTTGAAACCGACCAGATAGTCCAGCGCGCGCCGGGCCAGATACGCCTCGACCAGAGGCATGTCGACCTCGCGCGGGTTCTGCATCGCCTTGGTCACCGCATCCTTGGTGATGGCGTTGAAGGTCACGCGCCGAACCTCGGTGTCCTTCTTGATCGAGCGGCGTTTGGTCAGCGCCTCCTGCAGGTGCCAGCTGATCGCCTCGCCCTCGCGGTCGGGGTCGGTGGCCAGGATCAGCGCGTTGTCATCCTTGAGCGCATCCGCGATGGCCTTGACGTGTTTGCGGCTATCGGCGGCGACCTCCCATTTCATGGAAAAATCGTGGTCCGGATCGACCGATCCGTCTTTCGGAGGCAGGTCGCGAACATGGCCGTACGAAGCCAGAACCGTGTAGTCGGGGCCGAGATATTTGTTGATCGTTTTTGCCTTGGCCGGGGATTCTACAACAACTACAGGCATTTAGTCTAAAACCTCGCTCGACGGATTGGGCGGCATGTATGGCCGTGCAAGATGTGGAGGGCAAGGCGGATTTGTCAATGCACTGTATTGCGCGTCCGAATTCCGGTGCGCTGCGAGCCGGTGAAACGACAAATCGAACCCGGGTCAGACGGCCAGAGACAACAGCCCGCCCGCCTGTCTTTGGATGCGCCCCGCCAGCTCCAGTTCGACCAGAATCGGGCCGACGGCGCTGGCCGGAACCTGCACGTCCCGGATCAGTTGGTCTTCGGCCACCGGCGAAGGACCAAGGCGCGACAGGATCATACCCTGCAAGTCGTCGGTCGAAATCGGATGCACCTGATCCGGAGCGGGCTGCGGGGAAGCGGACGCATCGAACAGATCGGTTGTCTGTGGAGGCAGGGCTTCGATCACGTCGTCGACCGATCGCACCAGCGTGGCGCCTTCGCGGATCAACAGGTTGCACCCCGCCGCGCGCGCGTCGAACGGATGGCCCGGCACGGCCAACACGTCGCGCCCCTGGTCCAGAGCGTCGCGCGCAGTGATCAGGCTGCCGGATTTGGCAGCGGCTTCGACCACCACCACCGCCTGCGCCAGGCCCGAGATGATCCGGTTGCGACGGGGAAAATGCCGGGCTTGCGGGGTGACGCCCATGGGCTGTTCGGACAGGCGCAGACCCCGCAGCGCTATATCGCGGGCCAAATCCGTGTTCTCGGCCGGATAGATGACGTCGACACCACCGGCCATCACTGCGACCGTTCCAGATTCCAACGCGACCTTGTGGGCAGCGGTATCGATTCCCCGCGCCAACCCCGAAACCACGACATAGCCTTGTGCGCCCAGCCCGTCTGCCAGTGCGCGGGCCATCCGTGCGCCCAACGACGAACAGTTCCGAGCCCCGACAAGGGCAATCATCTTCCGATGCAGGATTGACGTATCCCCAATTGCCCAAAGCAGGGGGGGCGCATCGGACAAGTCCGCCAGCATTGAGGGGTAGTCAGCCGAGCCAAGGCACAAAAGCCGCGCTTTGGCGGCTTTTGCGGCCTTGAGCTCTGCCTCGATCATGCCGGGTGGGCATGTTTCATACCCTTTGACTCCGGCAGCGCGTGCCACTTCCGGCAGCGCGGCCAGCGCATTCTGCGCCGAGCCATGTTCGTGCAGCAGGCGCCGGAACGTGGCCGGGCCGACCTTGCGCGAACGCATCAGACGAAGCCAAGAAAACCGGTCCTCTTCCGTGGTGGGTGGGAGTGGGGGGTGAATGGAAGATTGCTGCTCTTCGGTCATCCGTGGCTCCGCCTGATTGCAGAACTGGTTTACGGCTGGCCGGGTTAACAGCGCGTGAATCTCGAAAAATTTTAGGAGTTAAGGCGAGTGTTTCAGGCGTGATTGTCGATATAATATTGAAAAGATAACAAAAATTTTTTTCCTGCCTGGCGTCCGCGCGGGTGCGAAATGTTTGGAAGGGCGGCCCCGGTTAACCGAGCCGAGGCCGCTCCGACATTGATTCGCCTCAGGCGGCAGACCCGCCCACGGTCAGGCCATCCATCAATACTGTGGGTTGGCCCACACCGACCGGAACCCACTGGCCGTCCTTTCCACAGGTCCCCATACCCGGATCCAGCGCCATGTCATTGCCCAGACCCCGGATACGCTTCAGCGCCGACGGGCCGTCGCCGATCAGCGTCGCGCCCTTGACCGGGGCGCCGATCTTGCCGTTCTCGACCCGGTAGGCCTCGGTGCAGCTGAACACGAACTTGCCGTTTGTGATGTCGACCTGGCCGCCGCCGAAACCCACGGCCCAGATGCCGTCCTTGATCTCGGCAACCAGATCCGCCGGGTTGGCATCGCCGCCCAGCATGATCGTATTGGTCATGCGCGGCATTGGCTTGTGCGCATAGCTTTGCCGCCGTCCGTTGCCGGTGGGGGTCACCCCCATCAGGCGCGCATTCTGGCGGTCCTGCATGTAGCCGGTCAGGATCCCGTCCTCGATCAGCACGGTGCGCGAACTGGGCGTGCCCTCATCATCCACGGTGATCGAGCCCCGGCGATCGGGGATGGTCCCGTCATCGACCACGGTCACGCCCTTGGAGGCGATCCGCTGCCCCATCAGCCCGGCGAAGGCCGAACTGCCCTTGCGGTTGAAATCTCCTTCCAAGCCGTGGCCGATCGCCTCGTGCAACAGGATGCCAGGCCAGCCGGGGCCCAGTGCGACTTCCATCACGCCGGCCGGAGCTGGAACGGCGTCAAGGTTGACCAAAGCAATGCGCAAGGCTTCGCGGGCCTTGTCCTGCCAATCGGCCGGATCAAGCAGCCCGTCGAGCCCGACCCGTCCGCCGCCGCCGGCCGAACCGCTCTCGCGGCGGCCGTTCTGCTCGACGATGACCGAGACATTGACCCGCGTCATCGGGCGCACGTCGCGCACCAGGGTCCCGTCAGGGCGCAGGATCTCGACCTCCTGAACCGATGCGGCAATCACCGCGCTTACCTGAACAACGCGCGGATCAAGGTCGCGGGCGAAGCTGTCGATCTGGCGCAGGGTCTCGATCTTGACCGGAAAGCTGGCGGATTCGATCGGGTCCTCGTCGGTGTACAGGTTCTTGTTCGTCGCTCGCGGTGAGTCGGCAAGTGTCCCTCCACCATCCCCGACGGCCAGCCGCGCGGTTTCGGCCGCGCGTTTCAATGCCGGGATGGATACGTCGGTAGAATGGGCATATCCTGCCACTTCACCCTGAACCGCCCGCAGGCCGAACCCCTCGGACGCATCGTACGAGGCCGACCGCAGACGACCGTCATCAAAGACCAGAGATTCGGACTTGCGGCGCTCGACGAACAGTTCGCCGTCCTCGGCGCCATCGGTGGCCGACCGCAGCACGGTCAGCGCCTCGTCTTGCGGCAAAACGGTTTCGAACGGGCGAAACGGGGCGTGAGTCATTGGTTGCGGCCTTTCGGATTTGATCCAGATCAAAAATAGCGTCTGTTTGACGCAAGCATTTTGCTTTATCTAGCCCCCGGAATATGGTTTTTAACGCGGCCAAAGACAACGGGAGAGGTGTGACCGATTCACACCTGTTCGCCAGAGACGCAAAGATCAAACGATCAGGACAGAAAATGAAGAATGCTTTGATGCTTTCGGGGGTGTTCGCAGCCCTCTCCAGCCTTCCCGCCATGGCTCAGGACCTTGAGATCATCGGCAAGCCGGTCGACGGCGGCATGGGTTTCCAGCCCGCGGCCACCAGCCTGGCCGAAGGGATTCAACGCCTTGACGGCATGATTCTGGTGATCATCACCGCGATCTGTCTGCTGGTCGCAGGCCTGCTGGTCTATTGCATCGTGCGCTACAACCAGCGTGCAAACCCGACGCCGGCGCGATTCTCGCACTACACCCCGGTCGAGATCGCCTGGACCCTGGGCCCGATCCTGATTCTGGTGTTCATCGGGGCATTCTCGCTGCCGGTTCTGTTCAAGCAGCAGGAAATCCCCGAGGGCGACGTCGTCATCAAGGTGACCGGCAACCAGTGGTACTGGACCTACGAGTATGTCGATCACGAATTTGCCTTCGACAGCTATCTGCTGGGGCACCCCGCCACCCTGGACGAAAGCGCCCGTCCGGCCGATGCCGAAGTCACGCCGTTCGTTCTTGATGACGCGATGCGCGCCAAGCTGGCCGATGCCGGCTACAGCGAGGATGAGTGGCTGCTGGCCACCGACACCGCCGTCGTGGTGCCCGTCAACAAGGTGGTGGTGATGCAGGTCACCGCGGCCGACGTGATCCACTCGTGGACGATTCCAGCCTTTGGCGTCAAGCAGGACGGTATTCCGGGCCGCTTGGCCGAGCTGTGGTTCAAAGCCGACAAGGAAGGCATCTATTTCGGTCAGTGTTCCGAGCTGTGCGGCAAGGACCACGCTTACATGCCGATCACCGTCAAGGTCGTCAGCGAAGAAGCCTATGAGGAATGGCTGAAATCGGCGCAGGAAGAATATGCCGGCCTGCCCGCGTCGTTCCAGATCGCTGCGAACTGACCGCCTTAGGGCCTGAGGCCCGATCGAAACCAAGGACAGGCTGCGCGGGTTTCGCGCAGCTTTCGCACCACAAGGACCTGTCATGACCGACGCGAGCATCAATGCCAGCACACTTGCCGCACAACCCCGTGCGGACGAGGCCGGCTTTGGCGACTATTTCGCGCTGCTCAAGCCGCGGGTGATGTCGCTTGTCGTGTTCACCGCGTTGGTGGGGCTGCTGGCCGCACCTGTGTCCGTGCACCCCTTCGTCGGGTTCTGCGCGATCCTGTTCATCGCCATCGGCGGCGGCGCCTCGGGTGCGCTGAACATGTGGTGGGATGCGGATATCGACAAGGTAATGAAGCGCACCAAGGGTCGTCCGATCCCGTCGGGCAAGGTCGAACCCGGCGAGGCGATGGCGCTGGGCCTTGCCCTGTCGGGCCTGTCGGTGATCATGCTGGGCTTGGCGACCAACTGGTTCGCGGGCGCGTTTCTGGCCTTTACCATCTTTTTCTATGTCGTGATCTACACGATGTGGCTCAAGCGCCTGACGCCGCAGAACATCGTGATCGGCGGCGCCGCGGGAGCGTTTCCCCCGGTGATCGGCTGGGTTGCCGCCACGGGTTCGATGACGCTCGAACCGTGGCTGATGTTTGCCCTGACCTTCATGTGGACACCGCCGCATTTCTGGGCGTTGGCGTTGTTCATGCGCTCGGATTATGATGACGCAGGCGTGCCCATGCTGACAGTGACGCATGGACGCCGCGTCACACGGACCCATATCCTAGTCTATACCGCATTGCTGGCCCTGCTGGCCGTGGGCACCGCTTTCTCGGGCATCGGTGGCCCGATTTACTTGGCTGTGGCTGTAGTTTTGAACGCGCTGTTCCTGCAGGGGGCTTGGGCCATCTCGCGTCGCACTGAAGACGATGCCGAGGCGGACAATTTCAAGGTCGAGCGCAGCTTTTTCAAGCTGTCGCTGATGTACCTGTTCCTGCATTTCGGCGCGATTCTCGTCGAGGCGTTGCTGAAACCCTACGGGTTGGGAGGCTGGTCATGAGCCTGCGCAAAAGCCATGAGCTGCACCAGCGCCGGTTCGGCCGCAACCTGGGTGTTGGGCTGACGTTGGCGGCGTTCATCGTGATCATCTTCGGCCTGACCATAGTCAAGGTCTCGGGCAGCGATTTCGGTGCGGACATCGAGGAGGTTCAGAACTGATGGCTTTGACCGGACCGCAGAAGACCGTTGCGCAGACCGTTGGTCTGGTTGTTCTGATGGGCAGCCTGGCCTGGGCGGCTGTGCCGTTCTACGACTGGTTCTGCCGGGTCACCGGGTTCGGGGGCACCACCGGAGTGGCTGAGGCCACGCCTGATGAGATCCTCGACCGGGTGGTGACCGTTCGCTTCGACGCGTCCAAGGCCAAAGACATGCCGTGGGAGTTCAAGCCCGTCGAGCGCGAGATGAAGGTGCGTATCGGCGAGACCGGTCTGGCGTTCTACGAGGCGTACAACCCGACGGACAAGCCAGTTGCGGGACAGGCATCGTACAACGTGACGCCTTATTCCGCCGGAGGATACTTCCAGAAAATCGCCTGTTTCTGCTTTGAAGAGCAGGTTCTGGAGCCCGGTGAGCGGGTCGAAATGCCCGTAACTTTCTTCGTCGACCCCGAAATGGTGGAAGACCCCGAAGCTCAGTATGTTCATACGATCACGCTGTCGTATACATTCTACGAAATCGACCTGCCCGAGGGCTATGCCGCCCTTGATGCGCAGGCAGAAACAAACACGAACTAACGCCTGTAGGTGAGGGACGCTGATGGCACACGCAAAAAACCACGATTACCACATTCTGGCCCCGTCGATCTGGCCGCTGATCGGCTCGATCGGTGGCTTCGTCATGCTGTTCGGAGCCGTCTTGTGGATGCACGGAGTGACGTCCTTCGTGTTCTGGGCCGGTCTTGTGGCGGTTCTGTACACGATGTTCGGCTGGTGGTCGGACGTGGTGGCCGAAAGCCGCGCCGGTGACCATACACCGGTCGTGCGCATCGGTCTGCGCTACGGCTTCATCCTGTTCATCATGTCCGAGGTGATGTTCTTCTTTGCCTGGTTCTGGTCGTTCTTCAAGCATCGGATGTACCCGATGTACGAATATGCCGGTACTGAATACGTCCAGCCGGATATCCACGCGGTGGATCCGTTCCACCTGCCGCTGATCAACACGCTGATCCTGCTGCTGTCGGGTTGTGCCGTGACCTGGGCACACCACGCCCTGGTGCACGAAAATGACCGCAAGGCACTGGTCCAGGGCCTGGCAATCGGCATCTTTCTTGGGGTCGTTTTTACGGCTTTGCAGGCCTATGAATATTTTGAACTGCTGGCCCACGAAGGATGGGAATTCGGCGGCGACCAGTTCTATTCGAACTTCTTCATGGCCACCGGCTTCCACGGTGCACATGTGATCATCGGCACCATCTTCCTGACGGTCTGTCTGATCCGTGCGATGCGGGGCGATTTCACTCCGGAAAAACACATCGGCTTCGAGGCGGCTGCCTGGTATTGGCATTTCGTCGACGTCGTCTGGCTGTTCCTGTTCTTCGCGGTTTACATTTGGGGCCAAGCACCGCTGATGTAACGCCCGCGAGGCTGTCGAATTGCAAAAGCCGCCCCTCGGGGCGGCTTTTTCTCGATCAGGGGCGCATGGGATTGCGCCCCGTACAATTGCACGGTTGCATTTCCGTGCGCACAGACCGTAACAAGACGCCGGCTTGACCCCGAGCCGGTATGACACGCAACAAGGGCCAGATATGCGCCGCATCCTGTTTCTGCTGATTTTCGGGCTCGCCGGGCTGGCGGTTCTTGTGTCTCTGGGCACTTGGCAGGTTCAGCGTCTGGCGTGGAAAGAGGGCATTCTGGCCGACATCGAAGCCCGGATCGCCGCCGATCCGGTATCGCTGCCCGAGGCGGTCGATCCCGATGCCGACCGTTATCTGCCCGTCGAGGTTTCGGGCGAGATGCTGCCCGGCGAAATCCATGTACTGGTTTCGGTCAAGCAGGTCGGGCCGGGCTATCGGATCATCGCGCCGTTCCGAACTGGTGATCGCACGATCCTGGTGGACCGGGGCTTTGTCCCCACAACGGCCAAGCAGGCCGAGCGCCGGACCGGACCCATGCAGGTTGTCGGAAATCTGCATTGGCCGGATGAGATCGACAGCTACACCCCCGATCCGGACCCGGCGGGCAACATCTGGTTTGCCCGCGACGTGCCCGCGCTGGCCGATGCGCTTGGGGCCGAACCGATCCTACTGGTTGCCCACAGCCAGACCGATCCCACCATCACGCCGCTGCCGGTGGATACGGCGGGTATTCCCAATGACCATCTGCAATACGCGGTGACATGGTTCGGCTTGGCGCTGGTCTGGGCTGCAATGACCGGATATTTCCTGTGGCGCGGCCGCGCCCCATCAGAAAGTGACGCGCAATGAAATACATCTCGACCCGCGGGCAGGCGCCCGAACTGAGCTTTGAAGAGGCGATGCTGACCGGTCTGGCCCGCGACGGTGGCCTTTACCTGCCTGCGGAAATTCCGGTTCTGAGCCAGGACGAGATCGCCGCGCTGGCCGGGCTGCCCTATGAGGAGATCGCGTTCCGCGTTATGTGGCCGTATGTCAGCGGCTCTTTCGCCGGGGACGAGTTCAAAGAGATCATTGCACGCGCCTATGCCGGGTTCGGTCACGATGCCCGCGCGCCGTTGAAGCAGCTGAACGAGAACCACTTTCTGCTGGAGCTGTTTCACGGGCCCACGCTGGCCTTCAAGGATTTCGCCATGCAGCTGATCGGTCAGCTGTTCCAAGTGGCGCTGAAACGGCGGGGCGAGCGTGTTACCATCGTGGGCGCCACCAGCGGTGATACCGGATCGGCCGCGATCGAGGCGTTTCGGGGGCTGGATGCGGTCGATGTGTTCATCCTGTTCCCGCATGGCCGCGTGTCCGAGGTGCAGCGCCGCCAGATGACCACCCCCGCCGACAGCAACGTGCACGCGCTGGCCGTCGATGGCGATTTCGACGACTGTCAGGCCGCCGTGAAGGACATGTTCAACGATTTCGACTTCCGCGACGGGGTCAAGCTGGCGGGGGTGAACTCAATCAACTTTGCCCGGGTGCTGGCGCAGGTGGTCTATTATTTCTCGGCCGCGACCAGCCTGGGTGCGCCGCACCGCAAGGTCAGCTTCACGGTGCCCACCGGCAATTTCGGCGACATCTTCGCCGGCTATATCGCCAAGCGGATGGGTCTGCCCATCGACCGTCTGGTGGTGGCGACCAACCAGAACGACATCCTGCATCGCTGCCTGTCGGGGCAGGGCTATTTCAAGGGAGACACCATCCCCTCGATCAGCCCGTCAATGGACATTCAGGTCAGCTCGAACTTTGAACGCGCGCTGTACTATGCCTATGGCGAAGACGGGCGGGCCGTGGCGCAGTTGATGGACGAGTTGAAACAGGGCGGCTTCCACGTCAGCCAAGGCGCGATGGAGGCTCTGCGCGAAAGTTTCGACTCGGGTCGTGTGTCCGAAGCGGAAACGCTGGCCACGATCAAATCCACGCTGCAACACAGCGCCGAGTTGGTCTGCCCGCACACTGCCGTGGGCATCAAGGTGGCCGAGGACACCCGCGCCGCCGATGTGCCGATGGTCACGCTGGCCACCGCGCACCCTGCGAAATTCCCCGCCGCGGTTGAGCAGGCCAGCGGTGTGCATCCGCCTCTTCCCTCGCGCATGTCCGATCTGTATGAACGTCCGGAACGGGTGACCCGCATCGCCAACGATCTGGGCGCCATCGAGGATCATATCAAAAGGCACATTGCTGAGTGACTGTCAGACTGGACCAACTAACGAACGGCTTTCGGATCGTCAGCGAACAGATGCCGGGGCTGCAATCGGCCGCCATCGGCATCTGGGTGACCGCCGGCGGGCGGCACGAGCGGATCGAACAGAACGGCATCGCGCATTTCCTCGAGCACATGGCCTTCAAGGGCACCGAGCGGCGCTCGGCCCTGCAGATCGCCGAGGCGATCGAGGATGTGGGCGGCTATATCAACGCCTATACCTCGCGCGAGGTGACGGCCTATTACGCCCGGGTGCTTAAGGATGACGTGGCGCTGGCGATGGACGTGGTCGGCGACATCGTCCTGAACCCCGTCTTCGACCCGCGCGAGATCGAGGTTGAGCGCGGCGTGATCCTGCAGGAGATCGGCCAGGCGCATGACACGCCCGACGACGTGATCTTTGACTGGCTGCAGGAACAGAGCTATCGCGATCAGCCGCTGGGCCGCACCATCCTGGGGCCGACCGAACGGGTCAGCGCCTTTTCGCGCGACGACCTGTCGGCCTTCGTGGCCGAGCACTATGCGCCCGACCAGATGATCCTGTCGGCGGCGGGCGCCGTCGATCATGACCAGCTGATGAAACTGGCCGAAGAGATGTTCGGCCATCTGCAACCCCGCAAGGGGCTGCTGCCTGAGCCCGCCCGGTTCACCGGCGGCGAGGCGCGGCGGGACAAGGTGCTGGAGCAGGCGCATTTCGCGTTGGCGCTGGAAAGCCCGGGCTATCGCGATGACGAGATCTATACCGCGCAGATCTATTCGACCGCGCTGGGCGGCGGCATGTCCTCGCGCCTGTTCCAGGAAGTGCGCGAGACTCGCGGCCTGTGCTATACGATCTTTGCCCAGACCGGCGCCTATGCCGACACGGGAACGACCACGATCTATGCCGGCACCTCGGCCGATCAGGTGGGCGAGCTGGCCACCATCACCATCGACGAGATGAAGCGCGCCGCCGAGGACATGAGCGACGAGGAGGTTGCCCGCGCCCGGGCGCAGATGAAGGCCGGGATGCTTATGGGGCTGGAAAGCCCCTCGAACCGGGCCGAGCGTCTGGCCCGGCTGGTGCAGATCTGGGGCCGTGTTCCACCGCTCGAGGAAACCGTGGCCAAGATCGACGCGGTCAACACCGCAGACGTCCGCGCCTTTGCCGAGAAGATGGCGGTTCAGGCCCCGGCGGCGCTGGCGCTTTATGGGCCGGTCGGTAGTGCGCCGACGCTCGAGCAGTTGCAGGAGAGGCGCGCGGCGTGATGCTGTTGGGCAGACGCAGGCTGAAACTCGAGACCGAGCGGTTGAGCTTGCGCCCGCCCGTGCATTCCGACTTCAACGACTGGGCCGCGCTGCGGCTGGCCTCGCGCGAGTATCTGACCCCGTGGGAGCCGATCTGGGCCAAGGACCATCTGACCCGCAAATCGTTCACCAACCGTGTCTACTGGGCGCAACGCTCGGTGGCCAATGGCACGGCAGTTCCGCTGTTCCTGTTCCGCCGCGCCGACGACGTTCTGGTGGGCGCCATCACGCTGGACAACATCCGCCGGGGGCCGGCGCAGGCCGGAACCCTGGGATATTGGACCGGGCAGGTTTTTGCCCGGCAGGGGTATATGCGCGAGGCCATCGGCGCCGTGGTGCATTACGCCTTTACCCGCCTGGACCTGAGCCGGATCGAGGCCGCCTGCCTGCCGGAAAACGCCGCCTCTCGCGGGCTATTGGAAAGCTCGGGCTTCAAATACGAGGGCGTCGCGCAATCCTATCTGCAGATCAACGGGCGTTGGCGGACGCATGTGCTCTATGCGTCGCTGCGATCGGACCGGCGCGGGCGGACGGACGCGGGCTAGGCCGCCCGTTCGGCGCTGGTGCTGGCGGGACTGTTTGCAAAATCTTGGCCCCGTGACGTGACTCGGGTACCGGATGCGCTAGACTGTCTGGCATGAGGAGTATTTTGACGGGTCTGATCTTGCTGGCAGGGACGGCGGTGGCGCAGGAGCGTCGGCCGAGCCATTGCATCGCCATCGCCCAGAACACCCCCGGAATCCAGTATCTGCACAAGGCGGCGTGGCAGGATCCGGTGCCCGAATTTTCGGTCCGGATTAGCTATGTCGCGCATGCGTCCTTTCTGATCCAGACACCGGGCGGGCTGAATGCGGTGACCGACTATACCGGCTTCATCGGCGGCGCGGATCTGATCCCCGACATCGTGACGATGAACCACGCCCATGACACCCATTGGACCGCCTATCCCGATCCGGCCATACCGCATGTGCTGCCGGGGTGGGGCGAGTTCGGGCAGGGCATCGAACACCATCTCGATCTGGGCGAATTGCTGGTGCGCAACGTTTCGACCGATATTCGGTCCGCGTATGGCGGGGTGGAAGAGCGCGGAAACTCGATCTTCGTGTTCGAGGTCGAAGGCCTGTGCATCGGCCATCTGGGGCATCTGCACCATGTGCCATCCGACGAACAGTTCGCGGCCTTGGGGCGGCTGGACGTGGTCATGGCGGCGGTGGACGGGGGCACGACCATGCCCTTGCCCGAGATGATCTCGGTACTGCAACGGCTGAAAAGCTCGGTCATCATTCCGATGCACTGGTTCTCGGGATATTCGCTGGACCGGTTCCTGGCCGATATCCGATCCGACTTTCCGGTGCGCCGGGACGGGGTTTCGGAAATCGAAGTATCGCTGCGGACCTTGCCGGACCGCCCGACGGTGGTGGTGCTCGAGCCGCGATACTTGATGGAGCTGGAATAAGCCTTGCCGTCCGCCGCAGGCTTGGGCATGCAGAGGGCATGCATTTGAACCCTGCCGACGAAACCTTTGCCGAAACCATCCGCGCCTGCCTGGGTGACGATATTCTGCGCTCGGTCGAGCCGCGTTATCTGGAAGAGCCGCGCAGCCGCTTTGCCGGGCATGCGGGTCTGCTGGCCTTGCCTCGCACGGTTGAGCAGGTCGCAGCCTTGGTGCGGTTGGCGTCCGAGGCCCGCGTGCCGGTGGTGCCATACGGTGGCGGTACTGGCCTTGTGGGCGGGCAGGTCATGGCGGATGGCCCCGCGCCCCTGATCCTGTCGCTCGAGCGGATGCGCGCGATACGGGCCGTTTACCCAACCGAAAACATCCTGATCGCCGAGGCTGGCGCGGTGCTGGCCGACATTCAGGCCGCGGCCGGGACGGCCAACCGGCTGTTTCCGCTGTCGCTGGCGGCGCAGGGGTCCTGCCGGATCGGGGGAAACCTGGCCACCAATGCCGGGGGCGTGAACGTCCTGCGCTATGGCAACGCGCGGGATCTGTGCTTGGGGCTCGAAGCGGTTCTGCCCAACGGGGACATCTGGCACGGGCTGGGGCGGCTGCGCAAGGACAACACCGGCTATGACTTGCGCAACCTGCTGATCGGGTCCGAGGGCACGCTGGGGGTCATCACCGCCGCCTCGCTCAAGCTGTTCCCGCGTCCTGCCGGGCTGGGCACGGCGATCTTTCAGGTGACCAGCCCCGAAGCGGCGATCGACCTGCTGGCCCTGGCCCGGGACCATCTGGGCGAAACCGTCAGCGCGTTCGAAGTGATCCACAGACAGGGGCTGGATTTTCTGGCAGAGGTCTTGCCGGACGTGCGGCAACCCTTTGACACACCGCCGGAATGGTCAGTCCTGATCGAGCTGGGATTGCCGACCGGGCACGAGCCCGAGGCGGCGCTGGAGTCCTTGTTCGTCGCTGCCGAGGCCCGCAGTCTGGTGTCAGACGGCGTCATCGCCCAGAGCGCCGCGCAGCGCGACGCGCTGTGGTCGGTGCGCGAACGTATCCCCGAGGCGAACCGGTTGATCGGTTCGGTGTCCAGCCATGATATCTCGGTTCCGATTTCGCGGATCCCCGACTTCATCCGCCAAGGTGGCAAGGCGATTGCGGCCCTCGGACCGTTCCGGGTGAACTGTTTTGGTCATTTGGGGGACGGCAACCTGCACTACAACGTCTTCCCGCCCAGAGGCCGCGACCGGGGTGAGTTCGATGACCGGCGCGCCGCGATCAAGCGCGCGGTTCATGACCTGGTGCATGAATTTGAAGGATCGGTCAGTGCCGAGCATGGGGTGGGCCGTCTGAAGACCGGCGATCTGGAACGCTATGGTGATCCGGCCAAACTGTCGGCCATGCGCTCTATCAAGGCTGCTTTGGACCCGCTCGGCATAATGAACCCGGGCGCCGTCCTGTCAAATGCGTGAGTGCGGCCCGGTGCGCCGGGCCGCAACTACCAATCCGTTACGATGCGGGCAGGATAACCTTGTCGATGACGTGGATCACGCCATTGCTGGTTTCGATATCTGCCTGAACGACATTTGCGTCATTGACCATGACACCGTTGTCGAGGTCGATTGTGATCTCTCCACCCTGAACGGTGGCGGCGGTCATGTCGTCGGACAGATCACCCGACATCACCTTGCCCGGTACCACGTGGTAGGTGAGGATCGCCACAAGCTGATCCTTGTTCTCGGGCTTCAGCAGCGTTTCCACGGTGCCTTCGGGCAGAGCGGCAAACGCCTCATCGGTGGGCGCGAAAACGGTGAAGGGGCCTTCGCCCTTCAGCGTGTCAACCAACTCGGCCGCCTGTACGGCTGCGACCAGAGTGTTGAAACTGCCGGCGCTTACAGCGGTGTCCACGATGTCTTTGCCGTGGCCGTCGGCCATGGCAGCGGTCGAAAACAGGATACTGGCGACGCCGGCAACAGCGAATTTGCGAAACATGATCTACTTCCCTTGTTGAGGATGTCATCGGCGACATCAGGGGCGATACGGCGACAGGCCGGAAAAAGATCACGCGTCGGCGGCAAAAAACCGACTGGAAAACGAACGACCCTGCGCTAAGCACGCGGTGTTTCCAGCGGCAAGTCACGAAATAGTGACTGTTGTCTGTTCACAGCCCTTCGAATTCGCACAGGACATGGACGTCCATGCCCATCTCCTCCAGCACCTTCCGCCCACCCAGCTCGGGCAGGTCGATGATGAAGGCGCAGCTTACGATTTCACCGCCCAGACGTTCGATCAGCTTGATGCCTGCCGCAGCAGTGCCGCCGGTGGCGAGTAGGTCATCGACCACCAAAACCTTTTCGCCGGGCTGGATCGCGTCATCGTGGATCTCGACGATAGCCTCGCCGTATTCCAGCTTGTATTCCTCGCTGATCGTGGTGCCCGGCAGTTTGCCCTTCTTGCGGATCGGAACGAAGCCGACACTCAGCTGGTGCGCGATCGCGCCCCCCAGGATGAAGCCACGCGCCTCGAGCCCCACAACCTTGTCGATGCGTTCGCCGGCATAGGGGTGCAGCATCTGATCGATGGCCATGCGAAACCCACGCGGATCGGCAAACAGGGTCGTCACGTCGCGGAACATGATCCCTTCGTGGGGGAAATCGACGATGGTCCGAATGTAATCCTTGACCGTTTTGCTTCTGGACATGGGGCGACCCTTCTTGCGTCAGAACACGGCGGTGTTTGGCGCATCGCGGCCAGTCATGCAAGCGGCAGTTGCCGGCCTGCGCGTTTTTGCTGCGGAGGGGGCGGCTCAGGTCGGGCGGCGCAGTACCGCCGTGGCCACGCCCATTCCGATCAGGGTCAGTCCTCCGAAACGGGTCATGCCGGTGATGATGCCGGGGTGGCCGATTACGCGGCGCAGCCGGTCGGCCAGCAGAGCATAGGCCAGGGCGTTCAGCCCGGCCAATCCCACGAAAGTGGCGATCAAAATGGCGAATTGCGAGCCCAACGGCTCGGCCGGGCGCAGGAATTGCGGCACGAAGGCGATGAAGAAAGCGATGGATTTGGGGTTCAGCGCAGTGACAGCGGCCGCATGGCCGAACACGCCGCGCGCGGTGACGGCGCGCTTGGTAGCAACCGCCTGCATACCGTCGGACGGCGCACTGCGCAGCAGCTTGATGCCCAGCCAGACGAGATATGCGGCGCCTACCCATTTCAGCACCGAAAACAGCGTGGCCGACGCTAGCACCAGTGCCCCAAGCCCCAGCAACGACGCGGTCATGGCGATCAGGTCCCCCAGCGCAACCCCTGTGGCCGAGGCCACGGCCACGCTGCGCCCTTTGGACAGCGCATAGCTCAGCACCAACAGAACCGTCGGTCCCGGGATCAGCAGAAGGGCGGTCGAGGCGGCGACGAAGGCCAGCCAAAGTTCAAGATCCATCACGCACCTCAGTCAGATCCGCCGCAGCAAGCCTGAAAAAACACTCGGCCTAAAGGGCCACTCATAACACCCGGCCTGCCACCGCATCCAGCTTGGCCAGCAATAGCGGGTCGCGCTTTTCCGGAGCTGTCAAAATCGCGTGGTCCAGCGCCCGGTCGCAGCCATGCGGGCAGGGCGCGCGGTCTGCTCCCAGCAGGGCGGGCAGGCCTTTGACCAACGCGCGCGCCTTCTCGGCATTACCGGTCAGCGTCGCGATGATCGCGGTCACGTCCACCTCGCCGTGATCGGGGTGCCAGCTGTCATAGTCGGTAACCATCGCTACCGAGGCATAGCAAAGCTCGGCCTCGCGGGCCAGTTTGGCCTCGGGCATGTTGGTCATGCCGATCACGTCGCAGCCCCACTGCTCGCGGTACATCTTCGATTCCGCCAGCGTCGAGAATTGCGGCCCTTCCATCGCCAGGTAGGTGCCGCCACGGTGCACGGTGATACCGGCCGCCCGGGCAGCGGATTCACAGGCATCGCCCAGGCGCGGGCAGGTTGGATGGGCCACGCTGACATGGGCGACGCAGCCGGTGCCGAAAAAGCTTTTCTCGCGGGCGAAGGTGCGGTCGATGAACTGATCGACGACCACGAAATCTCCCGGCGCCATGTGCTCGCGGAAGGACCCGCAGGCCGAAACCGAGATCACGTCGGTCACCCCCAGCCGCTTCAGCGCGTCGATATTGGCGCGATAGGGCACCTCGGTCGGTGAATGCACATGCCCGCGCCCGTGGCGGGGCAGAAAGGCCATCCCTATGCCGTTCAATGTCCCGGTCAGGATCTGGTCGGACGGCGCGCCCCAGGGCGTTTCCACGGTAACCCATTGCGGCGTTTCCAGCCCATCGATGTCATAAATTCCCGATCCGCCGATGACGGCAATCTTTGTCTGGGCCACGTTCGTTCTCCGCTGCGATACCTGCCTGTGGGAATTTCTGCGGGCTTGTCGGGCATTTGGCAAGGCTTGCCGGTGTTTTTGCGCCCCACAGGGGCCACAAGGCGCGCGGCCTTGCAGTTTTTGCATGACAGCCTGCCATCGATGGGCTAGCAGACAGCGCCGAAGGCGGGTATACGACCGCCTTCGCGCGAACATTCTGACCCACAGGACCATTTCATGCCCCGAGCCTTGCTGGCAAGCTTTGCCAATCGCCTCGCTATTCCCGATCTGAGCTGGATGCCGGACGAAAAGCTGACCCCCGCCCGCCTGCGGATCGAGCTTCTGTCGGGCCTGACCGTCGCCCTGGCCTTGGTGCCCGAAGCGGTGGCCTTTGCCTTCGTCGCCGGGGTTCACCCTCTGGTGGGCCTCTACGCGGCGTTCCTGGTGGGGCTGATCACCGCGCTGATCGGGGGCCGTCCGGGTATGATCTCAGGCGCAACCGGTGCGCTGGCGGTCGTCATGGTGGCGCTGGTGGCGCAGCACGGGGTCGAATACCTGTTCGCCACGGTGGTCTTGATGGGCATTCTGCAGATCATCGCGGGGGCCATGCACTGGGGCCGGTTCATCCGACTGGTGCCGCATCCGGTGATGCTGGGCTTTGTCAACGGCCTGGCCATCGTAATCTTTCTGGCGCAACTGGGCCAGTTCAAGGTGCCGGGCACGATGGAAAACACTGGCCACGGCATGAGCGGCGGTGAATGGCTGTCCGGGATGCAACTCTATACGATGCTGGGGCTGGTCGCGCTGACCATGGCGGTGATCTGGGTGATGCCGCGCATCACGCGCATCGTGCCAGCGCCGCTGGCGGGCATCGTCGTGGTTGCCGCGTTGGTGATTGGCATGGGGCTGGATGTCCCGCGCGTCGGTGACCTGGCCTCGATCGAGGGCGGACTGCCGAAATTCCATATCCCCATGGTCCCGCTGAACTGGGAGACCTTCGAAATCATCCTGCCCTACGCCGTGATCCTGGCCGCCATCGGCCTGATCGAATCTCTGCTGACGCTGAACCTGGTGGGCGAGATTACCGGCAAGCGCGGCGGTGCATCGCAGGAATGCATCGCGCAGGGCACCGCCAACGTCGTGACCGGGTTCTTTGGCGGCATGGGCGGCTGTGCGATGATCGGGCAGTCGATGATCAACGTGAAGTCCGGCGGCCGCACGCGCATCGCGGGGATCGCTGCCGCGCTGTTCCTGCTGGTGTTCATTCTTGTCGGTTCGCCTCTGATCGAACAGATCCCGCTGGCCGCGCTGGTTGGCGTGATGTTCATGGTGGTGATCGGCACCTTCGCCTGGAACTCGTTCAACATCCTGCGCAAGGTACCGCTGACCGACGCCTTCGTCATCGTTCTGGTCACCGTCGTCACCGTGATGGAAGACCTCGCCGTGGCCGTCGTGGTCGGTGTGATCGTTTCGGCGCTGGCCTATGCCTGGAACAACGCCAAGCGCATCCACGCGGTCACCCGCGACTCCGAAACCGAGAAAGGCGCCAAGGTCTACGAGATCAAGGGCCCGTTGTTCTTTGGCTCGTCCGAGGGGTTTGTTGAACTATTCGATGTCCAGAACGACCCGGAAACGGTGATCGTGGACTTTGCCGACAGCCGAGTGGTTGACCAATCGGCCCTGCAGGCCATCGAAAACGTCGCCGCGAAATACGAGGCGGCAGGCAAGCGTGTCATGCTGCGCCATCTCAGCCGCGACTGTCACAAGCTGCTCAAGAAAGCGGGTCACCTGATGGTCGATAGCGACGATGACCCGGATTACGGCCTTGCGGTCGACTATTCTGTTCGAACCGGCATTCTGGGCGGCCACTGAGGAAATGCGAGGCTCTGCCTCGCGCTCCGGGATATTTACAGCCAGATGAAGAACGCGCGAGTCCTTCATCTGGCCAAAATTATCCCGGGGGAGTCGCGCACAGCGCGGCGGGGGCAGAGCCCCCCAACCCGGCTCAATCGTCTGGACGATTGAGGGAAAACAATTCCGTAACCACCGAGTAGTCGCGATAGCCAAGCCGCGACAATGGTTGAAAGGTGGTGACGTCGAACTTGCCGTCCTTCAGGCAGTCATCGCGCAGGTGCACGCCGATGACCTCTCCGAAAACCACCCGGTTGGCTTGGCCAGGCAACGTGACGATCTGGGTCAGTTTGCATTCCAGCGCGGCAGGGGCGCCTTCGATGCGGGCGCATGGGATGGTTTCGCATTCCACCGGTGTCAAGCCGGCGTGGGCGAACTCGTCCACCTCTTTCGGAAGGCTGGCTGAGCTTGCGTTCATCGCATCCCGATGGGCCTGGGCCACCACGTTGACGCAAAAGACGCCGGTCGCCTCGATATTGGCGATGCTGTCCTTTCCGCTGTCTTGGTCGTGCTTTGTGCCGGTGGAGGCGAACATTACCTGCGGAGGAGTATAGGCGACCCCGTTGAAGAACGAATAGGGCGCCAGGTTGTTGATTCCGTCCGCGCTGCGGGTCGAGATCCATCCGATCGGGCGCGGCGTGATGATGGCGTTGAACGGGTTGTGCGGCAATCCGTGACCGTCTTCGGGGCGATAGAACATCTGATCTCCAAGCGTTTGCTCAAGGCCTAGCGAAGTGCTAGGGCGATTTCCAGAGTCGAAAAGAGGGCCGCGGTGCAGCAGTTCGGGATCAGGCCGGAAGAGCCGGAGGATTGGTGGGAAGTCGAAGCCCTCTACGACCTGTGCTTTGCGCCGGGGCGCGAGGCGCTGTCGTCCTACCGCCTGCGCGACGATGTTCCGCCAGTGTCAGGGCTGTCGATGGTGGCTCGCGACGGGCAGGGGATTTTGGCCGGGGCCATCCGATTCTGGCCGGTTCATGTTGGCGCACACGATGCGCTTTTGCTGGGGCCCGTGGCCGTCCACCCAACCCACCAGGGCGAAGGGTTGGGTGGTTTTCTGATCCGTGAAGGCATCGAAGCGGGGCGGGCCAAAGGGTGGGAGCGGGTCATGCTGGTCGGTGACGCGCCCTACTATTCACGCTTTGGGTTTGCCCGGCTCGAGGGGGTAGAGATGCCGCCGCCAACCAACCCGGATCGTGTGCTTGGCCTGGATTTGGCGCCCGGCGCCTGGAAGGGAATAGGCGGAGAAGTCACGCGTTGGACACGCTGACCTATTGAAAGCGCACGCACTGATGCCGATCTTTCGGGTGCAGGAGGAGACCGGATGCACGATATTTTGCGAGTGCAGTGCCCTGACCCCGAAGCCGAGCTTGACCGACTTGCGGGATACTATCGCGACGCCGGGGGCGCCGGCGTGAAGTTTCTGAACCGCATGGGCGGATCGGCGGAATCATTGCTCGAGCAATTGCCAGCTCCGGTTCGATCGGGTCTGACGGGGGCTACCGAACAGGCGCTGTGGGTGGCCGTCCGTGCGGCGAACGGATCGCGGCGCGCAGTCCCGGATCAAGAGCCGTGGGTCAACACGATCGTCGCCACCACCATGGGCGCAGTTGGCGGTACGGGCGGCTTGACCACCGCGCTGATCGAACTGCCGGTCACGACGACCATGCTGTTGCGTGCGATCCAGGGGGCTGCCGCCCGCGAGGGGTTCGATCCATCGGCCGAAAACGTCAAGTTCGACTGCGTGCGGGTTCTGTCCGCTGCCGGCCCGCTGTCGCATGACGATGGCGCCGACCTGGGTTTCTTCTCGGTGCGCCTGACATTGACCGGCCCGGCGATACAAAAGCTGATCGCGGCCGTTGCGCCCAGACTGTCGGTGGCGCTTGGTCAGAAATTGGCCGCGCAGACCCTGCCGGTGCTTGGGGCCGTTGCCGGGGGCGGCATCAACTATGTCTATTCCCGTTATTACCAGCAGATCGCCCGGGTTCACTTCGGCCTGCGTCGGTTGGCCGTCGACGCCGACATTCCACATGAAGATCTGGTTCAGCGGCTGGAGCGCCGCATAATTGGGTGACAGATCGCCCCAAATTGGACAATTCCGCCCGAAGTGGTAGTTTGAAACTGACCGACCTGCGGGACAAGCGGGCGGTTTAGCAGGAAAATGAGGCCTGTCGAGAGGATGCTGAACGTGAAAGACGCCGGGATTTCGTCGGACGGCGCATTCGCCTCCGAGCCACTGCCGGTCATTCGGCAAGTGGCGGCCTTGTGCCATCGACAGACGCAGGCAGGGCTTGAAGTTCTGTTGATATCTACGCGCGGGTCCGGCCGCTGGATCATTCCCAAGGGTTGGGCAATAACCGGGCTGAGCGACGCGGAGTCCGCCGCGCGCGAGGCTTGGGAAGAGGCCGGCGCGACCGGCCATTGCGACACCCGGCGTATCGGAAGTTTCGCCCATGCCAAGCACCACAAGCGGCTGGGGCGCGTGATGTGTCTGGTCGACGTCTTCCCTCTGCGGGTCACCGAGGTGGCCGAAATTTTCCCCGAGGCCGGTCAGCGGCGCAGGGCATGGTTCAAGCTGGACGAGGGGGCCGACAGGGTTTCCGGGCGGGACCTGTCCGCATTGCTCCGGGGCTTTTCGCCTGCTGAGGCCCGAGGCTCAGCGAGAAAGGCTTGATATCGCCATGTCTGACGGTATCTATTCAACAACCGACTTTTGGGACGCAAGATGATTCAATACGCCCTGAAATGCAGCAACGGTCACGGGTTCGACAGCTGGTTCCAGTCGGCCGATGCCTATGACAAGCTTGCCAAGGCGGGCATGGTATCCTGCGCGCAATGCGGCTGCACGTCTGTTGAAAAAGCGATCATGACGCCTCGCGTGCAAACAGGGCGCACGGCCGAACCCCAAATCCCGCGATCCGCCCCCGACCCTGGCGCAGCTCCGTCCCGTGTCGAAATCGAACGCGTTCTGAAAGAGCTGCGCACCAAGGTCGAGGCCAACTCCGACTACGTCGGGCGGGATTTCGCGCGCGAGGCCCGCAAGATTCATCTGGGCGAAGCACCCGAGCGTCCCATATATGGCGAGGCCAGGTTGGAGGAGGCGAAGGCGCTGATCGAAGATGGTGTGCCGGTGGCGCCTCTGCCTTTCGTGCCCAGCCGAAAGACGAACTGAGCGATGCATGTTCTGATCACCGGCGCCAATCGGGGGATCGGACGGGCTCTGGCCGATCTCTACCAAGGGCAGGGCCACCAGGTCACCGGCACCGCCCGCGATGGCAGTGCCAAGGTCAAACTGGACGTGACCAATCCGGCCGATCATGCGGCTATGGCGCGCGCGCTGCACGGGCAACCGGTTGACCTGCTGGTGTGCAACGCGGGCGTCTATCTGGACAAGGGCCAGACGATCGAGGGCTATCCGGCCGAGATGTGGGCCCAGACCTTCGCCGCCAATGTGACCGGCGTGTTTCTGACTATTCAGGCCCTGCTGCCCAATCTGCGGGCCGCCCGCGGCAAGATCGCGATCATCTCGTCGCAGATGGCCTCGCACACACGGGCGCCAGGAGGGAGTTATATCTATCGTGCTTCAAAGGCTGCCGCGCTGAATCTCGGGCGCAACCTGGCGGTCGATCTGAAGCGGGACGGCATCGCCGTCGGTATCTATCACCCCGGATGGGTGCGGACGGACATGGGCGGTCAGGCCGCCGACATCACCGTCTCACAGGCCGTTGCCGGGCTGGCCGAGCGTTTCGAGGCGCTAAGCCTGGATACCACCGGGTGTTTCGAAACGTGGGACGGGCAGGCGCATCCTTACTGAGCTGCCAGCGCTGCTTTGGGAATCTCGTAGACTTCACCGGGATCGATGAAGATCACCAGAATATCGCCGCGGGTTTCCGACGTGATCTGTGCGGTTGCGCTGCTGGAATCCGGCTTTCCATCGGTGAAATAGATGCGGCGCACCTCGCCAGTGGGCAGTTGTACCGCCAGCGTGGCGGTTCCGTCCTCTTTACGGCGCAACTCGGCCGGGCAGCTTTGCAGGGGTTGGCCGGACAGGGCAGTGCAAGGCACGGTTCCCAAGGCGTTTTGACCATCCGTGCCGGACAGGGTGGCCACCTGGGCCACCGCAGGTGTGGACATCAGGGCAAGGGCGGAAGCGAAACGCAGCATGAAAAACCTCATGGTGTAAACGGCTGATCCCACGCTGGCATTGCCGGCACCGGTTGTAAAGCGGCCGCGCGCCGCAGGGCGCGCCCCTTTGCACTCTTGCCCTATCGGGTCCCCTCGCATAAGACGCACGGGACCGGAAATCCAAGGCGCGGAGACATTTGCCCCCATGCCCGTACTCGTGATGAAATTCGGCGGCACATCCGTCGCCAACCTCGACCGCATCCGCCGCGCAGCCAAGCGCATCGGCGTCGAAGTGGCCAAGGGCTATGACGTCATCGTCATCGTGTCGGCCATGTCGGGCAAGACCAACGAACTGGTAGGCTGGGTTGACGAGATCTCGCCGCTGTATGACGCGCGCGAATATGATGCCGTAGTTTCCTCGGGCGAGAATGTCACCGCCGGTCTGATGGCACTGACCTTGCAGGAAATGGACATCCCCGCCCGCAGTTGGCAGGGCTGGCAGGTGCCGCTGCTGACCGATGGCGCCCATTCGGCGGCGCGGATCCTGGACATTCCAACCGACAACATCAACCAGAAGTTCGGCGAGGGCATGAAGGTCGCCGTGGTGGCGGGTTTTCAAGGCCTCAGCCCCGAGGGGCGGATCACCACGTTGGGTCGGGGTGGCTCGGACACCACCGCAGTGGCTTTTGCCGCGGCCTTCGACGCCGAACGCTGCGACATCTACACGGATGTGGATGGCGTCTATACCACCGATCCGCGCATCTGCGAGAAGGCGCGCAAGCTGGACAAGATCTCGTTCGAGGAAATGCTCGAACTGGCCTCGTTGGGGGCCAAGGTGCTGCAGACCCGCTCGGTCGAGCTGGCGATGAGGTACAAGGTGAAACTGCGTGTTCTCTCGAGCTTCGAGGAACAGTCCGACGAGGCCGGAACCCTGGTCGTCGACGAGGAGGAAATCATGGAATCCAATGTAGTCTCGGGTGTGGCCTATTCGCGGGACGAGGCCAAGATGACCGTCGTGTCGGTCGCCGACCGCCCCGGCATCGCCGCGATCATCTTCAACGCGCTCAGCGATGAGGGGATCAATGTCGACATGATCGTGCAGAACATCTCGGACGAGGGGCGCACGGACATGACCTTCTCCTGCCCAACCAACCAGGTGGCGCGCGCCGAAAAGGCGCTGCTGGCGGTCAAGGAGCGTGGTGATCTGAACTATGCCGAACTGGTCGCCGATACCGATGTGGCCAAGGTTTCGGTTGTGGGAATCGGCATGCGCTCGCAATCGGGCGTGGCGGCCAAGATGTTCAAGGTACTCTCGGATGAGGGGATCAACATCAAGGTCATTACAACCTCCGAGATCAAGATTTCCGTGCTGATCGACCGGAAATACATGGAACTTGCCGTTCAGGCGCTGCATGATGCCTTTGAACTGGACAAGGCGGCCTGAGCGTTTCGGCCAAGGTCCCGCCTGACACCGCAGGATAGACCGGGCGATGGCAGACGGAATGGAAACGGAATCCCGCAAGCTGCTGGGGCGGCTGCGCGAGGAGATGGCAAGCGAGGCGGCCGGTCAGGAGCGTCTTGACCGGATCACGCACCTGATCGCGGACAGCATGCGGTGCGAGGTGTGCTCGATCTACCTGTTCCGCGACGACGAAACCCTTGAACTCTGCGCGACCGAAGGGCTTGCCCCTGAAGCTGTGCACCAGACCCGCATGCGACTGGGCGAGGGCCTGGTGGGGCGCGTGGCCAAGTTCGGCAAGGTGATCAATACAGCCGATGCGCCTTCGGAAAAGGGTTTCCGCTACATGCCGGAAACAGGCGAGGAGCGGTATTCGTCGTTCCTGGGCGTGCCGATCCAGCGGCTGGGCCAGAAGCTGGGCGTTCTGGTCGTGCAGTCGCGCGACGCGCGCGAGTTTTCCGCCGACGAGGTCTATGCGCTGGAAGTGGTCGCGATGGTGCTGGCCGAGATGGCCGAGCTGGGCGCCTTCGTGGGCGAAGGGGCGGCCTTGTCGCCGTTGCACCAGCAATCGCGGCTGTTGCGGGGTGGGCCCGCGCAGGAAGGGTCGGCCGAAGGTCATGTTTGGCTGCACGAACCGCGCGTCGTGGTCACCAACCCCATCGCCGATGATCCGCACCGCGAGCTTGAGCGCCTGAACGCGGCGGTCGAAGAACTGCGCGTGGGCGTCGACAAGATGCTGGAAATCTCGCGGGGCGGCGATACCGAACAGCTGCAGGTCCTAGAAGCCTATCGGATGTTCGCCAATTCCAAGGGCTGGATGCGGCGGATGGAGGAGGATATCGCCCGCGGCCTCAGCGCCGAGGCGGCCGTTGAAAAGGAGCAGTCGCAGGCCCGCGCCCGGATGAACCAGGTCACCGACCCTTATCTGCGCGAACGGCTGGCCGATCTGGACGATCTGTCGAACCGCCTGCTGCGCATTCTGACGGGGCAGGGCCGCGACAACGGCAAGGAGATGCCGCCCGATCCGATCCTCGTGGCGCGCAATATAGGCCCCGGCGATCTGCTTGAATATGGTCGGTCGCTGAGGGGCATCGTGCTCGAGGAAGGCTCGGTCGGCAGTCATGCCACCATCGTCGCCCGCGCCTTGGCCATCCCGCTGGTTGTGCATGTGGGCCGGATCACGACTGAGGCTTTGAACGGCGACCACATTTTGGTCGATGGCGACGAGGGGGTGGTGCATCTGCGCCCCGAGGATACTGTGGTCAGCGCCTTCCGCGACAAGATGGCCATGCAGGCCGAAGCGCAGAAACGCTATGCCTCGATCCGTGAAACCCCGACCGTGACCAAGGATGGCGAGCGGATAAACCTGGTGATGAATGCCGGCCTGATGGCCGACCTGCCGTCGCTCAAAACGTCTGGGGCCGAGGGCGTTGGCCTGTTCCGCACCGAATTGCAGTTCCTGATCCGCAACCAGATGCCGAAGCGGTCCGAACTGGTGGCGCAGTACAAACGCGTTCTCGATTCGGCCGATGGCAAGCGCGTGGTATTCCGAACGCTGGATATCGGGTCGGACAAGGTGCTGCCCTACATGAAGCATGTCGCCGAGCCCAACCCGGCGCTGGGCTGGCGCGCCATACGCGTGGGCCTGGACAAGCGCGGGGTCATGCGCATGCAGCTGCAGGCGCTGATCCGCGCCGCGGAGGGGCGACCGTTGACGGTGATGTTCCCCTTCGTGGCGCAAGCCGATGAATACCGCGAGGCCCGGTGGGAGGTGAACAAGACCATCGAGCGCGAAAAGCGCCTGGGCCATGTTCTGCCTGAAACGCTTGAAATCGGGGCGATGTTGGAAACACCGTCATTGGCCTTTGCCCCCCAGAAATTCTTTGACGAGGTCGATTTCATCTCGATCGGTGGCAACGACCTGAAACAGTTCTTCTTCGCCGCCGACCGCGAGAACGAGCTGGTGCGACGCCGCTATGACACCCTGAATGTCAGCTTCCTCAGCTTGATCGAGCGCATCGTCGAACGGTGCGGAATTTCCGACACGCCGCTGAGTTTCTGCGGCGAGGATGCCGGCCGCCCGATCGAGGCGCTGTGCCTGGCGGCGATGGGCATCCGCACCCTGTCGATGCGCCCGGCCTCGATCGGCCCGGTCAAGAGCCTGCTGCTGCGGTCCAACCTGCAGGAGGTCCGCAAGATCATCGCCGACGCCCGCCATCGCGGCGAACAATCGGTGCGCCCGGCGATCATGGAGTATCTGCGCGCCAACGGCTGAAGGCATGATGGCCGCGAAAAAGGGCCCGTTAGCGAATTCCGGGCTTGCTTTTTGGGCTTGGTCTTTCTATCCAAGCCACAAATGTTAGCGGTAACAGGGTGTCTGGCTGCAGACTGCGCCGGATTGTCCGAAAAAGGGAGCCAGCCATGGTTTCACGCGTAATCCCCGTAGATCCATTCGATCTGGTCCTGTTCGGCGCGACCGGAGATCTGGCCCAGCGCAAGATCCTGCCGGGCCTCTACCATCGGTTCGAAGTAGGGCAGATGCCCGAAGATGCGCGCATCATCGGGACCGCGCGGTCGGATATGGACGATGACGGGTTCCGTGCTCAGGTGCGCAAATCGATGAAGGAATTCGCGCCGTCCTTCAAGAAAGACGTTCTGGACCGGTTCCTGGCCCGGGTCGAATACGTGCCCGTGGATGCGCTGGGCGAAAACGGTTGGGACAAGCTGGCCAAGTCACTGCGCCCCGACGTGGTGCGCGCCTTTTACCTGTCGGTCGGTCCGAAACTGTTTCCCGGCATCGCGCAGCGCCTGCATGATCACGGGCTTGCCACGCCCGACAGCCGCATCGTGGTCGAGAAACCCTTTGGCCATGACCTGGCCTCGGCCAAGGCGCTGAACGAAGGTTTGCGCGCCTGTTTCGAAGAACATCAGATCTATCGGATCGACCATTACCTAGGCAAGGAAACGGTGCAGAACCTGATGGCGCTGCGCTTTGCCAACTCGCTGTTCGAACCGCTGTGGAACGCGACCCACGTGGATCATGTCCAGATCACCGTGGCCGAAACCGTCGGGGTCGAAGGGCGTGGCGCCTATTACGACCAGTCCGGCGCGATGCGGGACATGGTGCAAAACCACCTGGTGCAGCTTTTGTGCCTGACTGCAATGGAGCCGCCTTCGACCTTTTCGCCCAACGCGGTGCGCAGTGAAAAGGTCAAGGTGATCGAAGCACTGGAACCTGTGGCCTCGACCGACATCGCCCGCGGCCAGTACCGGGCGGAAAAGGGCGGCGACGGGTATGTCGATCATGTGGGCAACCCTGACAGCCTGACCGAAAGCTATATCGCGCTGAAGGTGCGCGTAGGTAATTGGCGCTGGGCGGGAGTTCCGTTCTATCTGCGCACGGGCAAGCGTCTGCGCGCGCGTGAATCCGAAATCGCGGTGTTTTTCCGCGACCCGCCGCACACGATCTTTCCCAATGTCGGCCCGCTGCACGGCAACGTGCTGGTGATCCGCCTGCAGCCCGACGAGGGCATCACCCTGCGCACCACGATCAAGGATCCCGGCCCGGGTGGCTTCCGCCTGACGGATGTGGCGCTGGACATGAGCTTTGCCGAGGCGCTGGGTGCCGATGTGCGCGCGCAGGACGCCTATGAGCGGCTGGTGATGGACGTGATCCGCGGGGACCAGACCCTGTTCATGCGCGGCGACGAGGTCGAGGCCGCCTGGGCCTGGGTCGATCCCATCATCAAGGGCTGGGAAGAGCGCGGCGACCGTCCCTCGCGCTATGATCAGGGCAGTTCCGGCCCGGAAGACGCATTGATGCTGATGCATCGCGACGGGCGCCGCTGGCGCCAGATCGGAGGTTGAGATGGTTCACAACGTCATCACCGATGTCACCCAAAGAATAATCGAGCGTAGCGCCGATCCCCGCCGCACCTATCTGCAGCGGATGGAGCAGGCTCGGTCCGAAGGGCCGGCACGCGCGCATCTGTCCTGCAGCGGCCAGGCCCACGCCTATGCCGGGGCAGGGGCCGATCAGCAGACGCTGGCCACCACCAGCGTGGGCAATCTAGGCATAGTCACCGCCTATAACGACATGCTGTCGGCGCATCAGCCGTTCGAGCGCTATCCCGAACTGATCCGGCGCGCGGCCCGTGCCGCGGGCGGCACCGCGCAGGTGGCGGGCGGGGTGCCGGCCATGTGCGACGGGGTCACGCAAGGTGAGGCCGGGATGGAACTGTCGCTGTTCTCCCGCGACGTGATCGCGCTGGCGGCGGCGGTGGCGCTCAGCCACAATACATTTGACGCGGCGGTGTTCCTGGGGGTCTGCGACAAAATCGTGCCGGGGCTGGTGATCGCAGCGCAGAGCTTTGGCCATCTGCCGGCGGTGTTCCTGCCCGCCGGCCCGATGACCAGCGGCCTGCCCAACGACGAAAAGGCCAAGGTGCGCCAGAAATTCGCCGCCGGCGAAGCCACGCGCGAAGAACTGATGGCCGCCGAAATGGCCGCCTATCACGGGCCGGGCACCTGCACCTTCTACGGCACCGCCAACACCAACCAGATGTTGATGGAGTTCATGGGCCTGCACCTGCCGGGCTCCAGCTTCGTCAACCCCAACACGCCGCTGCGCGATGCGTTGACCGAGGAAGGCGCCCGCCGTGCCCTGTCGCTCAGCGCGCTTGGCAACAATTACACGCCGGTGTGTCAGATCCTCGACGAACGGGCTTTCGTGAACGGCATTGTGGGGCTGATGGCTACGGGCGGGTCGACCAATCTGCTGATCCACCTGATCGCCATGGCCCGTGCCGGGGGTATCGTGCTGGACTGGCAGGATTTCTCGGACATCTCGGGCGTCGTGCCCCTGGTCGCGCGGGTCTATCCCAACGGTTTGGCCGACGTGAACCATTTCCATGCCGCGGGCGGGCTGGGGTATACCATCGGCACGTTGCTGGACGAAGGCCTGTTGCATCCCGACACGCTGACCGTGGCGGGGCAGGGGCTGCATCATTACACGCAGGAACCCAAGCTGATCGATGGCGCGCTGGTCTGGGAGGACGGCGCCGGCCACAGTCTGAACGAAAAGATCCTGCGCCCTGCCAATGACCCGTTCCAGCCCACCGGTGGCCTGTCGCGCCTGAGCGGCAATCTGGGTACCGGCGTGATGAAGGTCTCGGCCGTGGCGCCCGAACACCAGGTGGTCGAGGCCCCTGTGCGCGTCTTCCACGACCAGGACGAGGTCAAGGCCGCGTTCAAGGCCGGCGAGTTCACCGGCGATGTCATCGTCGTGGTCCGCTTCCAGGGGCCCAAGGCCAATGGCATGCCAGAGCTGCACTCGCTGACGCCGATCCTGTCGATCCTGCAGGGGCGCGGGCAGAAGGTGGCTCTGGTGACCGATGGCCGCATGTCGGGGGCCTCCGGCAAAGTGCCCGCGGCGATCCATGTCTGCCCCGAGGCGCTGGATGGCGGCCCGATCGCCAAGCTGCGCGATGGCGACCTGCTGCGCGTCGACGCGGTGCAGGGTCAGCTTGAAATCCTGACCCCCGGCGTGCTGGACCGCCCCGTCGCCACCGCCGATCTTTCGGCGCATCAATACGGGGTCGGCCGCGACCTGTTCACCACGTTCCGCAACGCCGTCGGCTCGGCCGATGCCGGTGCCAGCATTTTCGGAGCCTGATCCTATGTCCGCAAAAACCCAACGCACCCGCGAGATCTGCGGATTGGCGCCCATCGTCCCGGTTCTGGTCGTCGATGACGCCGCGCATGCCCGCCCGCTGGCCGAGGCACTGGTGGCCGGTGGCTTGCCCGCGCTCGAGGTGACCTTGCGCACGCCCGCCGCGCTGGACGCGATCCGCGCCATGGCGCAGGTGCCCGGCGGGGTCGTGGGGGCCGGCACACTGGTCACGCCCGAAGATGTCCGCGCCGCGAAAGAAGCCGGCGCGCAATTCGGCGTATCGCCCGGTGCTACTGATGCCCTGATCGCCGCCTGTGAGGCCGAGGGCCTGCCGCTGCTGCCCGGCGCGGCCACCGCGACCGAGGCGATGCGCCTGCTCGAGCAGGGCTATGACATGCTGAAATTCTTCCCGGCCGAAGCTTCGGGCGGGGCGCCTGCGCTCAAGGCGATCGGCGCGCCGCTGCCGCAGATCACCTTTTGCCCGACAGGCGGCGTTTCGCCCGCCAACGCGCGCGACTACCTGTCCCTGCCCAATGTGATCTGTGCGGGCGGCAGCTGGGTCGCGCCGAAACAGATGGTGGCGCAGGGCGAGTGGGCGAGGATCGAAGCCCTCGCGCGTGAGGCGGCCGCGCTGATGGATTGACCTCGCCTGACCCGGCGCTAGGGTGGGCTCCATATCAGGCAGGTTGATCCACATGACAGACAATATATCCTTGGCCCAAGGGCGAAGTTATCTGGCCATTCCGGGCCCTTCCGTGATTCCGGACGCGGTGCTGCAGGCCATGCACCGCCCGTCGCCCAATATCTACGCCGGCGAGTTGGTCGAGATGATGCCCGACCTGACGGCCGACCTGCGCCGCGTGGCCCGTACCCGGCACGAGGTGGCGATCTACATCGCCAACGGCCACGGCGCGTGGGAGGCGGCACTGTCCAACGTTCTGGCGCCAGGGGAAACCGTGCTGGCTCCGGCTTCGGGGCGGTTCACCCATGGCTGGGCGGAAATGGCCGAGCGTCTGGGCGTGAAGGTCGACCTGATCGATTTCGGCCCTTCCAACCCGTGGGACATGGACCGGATTGCACAGACCCTGCGGGCTGATGCCAACCACCGGATAAAGGCGGTTCTGGCGGTTCATGTGGACACGTCCAGCTCGATCCGCAACGACATTTCGGCGCTGCGGGCGCTGCTGGACGATCTGAACCACCCGGCATTGCTGATGGCGGATTGCATCGCCTCGCTGGGCTGCGACCGTTTCGAGATGGATGACTGGGGCGTCGATGTCATGGTCACCGCCTGCCAGAAGGGGCTGATGACCCCGGCGGGCATGTCCTTCGTGTTCTTCAACGACCGGGCCAAGGCCAAACGGGCCGCGATGCCGCGGGTTTCGGGCTATTGGGACTGGCAGCCACGATCAGAGCCCGACTGGTTCTATCAGTATTTCGGCGGCACCGCGCCAACCCACCACCTGTATGGTCTGCGCGCCGCCCTGGATCTGATCCATGCCGAAGGGATTGAGCAGGTCTGGGCCCGCCATGCGCGGCTGGCACAGGCCGTCTGGGCCGCTTGCGAGAGGTGGGCCGAGGGCGGGGCGCTGCACCTGAACGTTGGTGATCGCACGCATCGCAGTCATGCCGTCACCGCCCTGCGCCTGACCGAGGGTCGCGGCACGCCCCTGCGCAGCTATACCGAGCGGCATTTGGGCCTGACCTTGGGTATCGGGCTGGGCATGGCGGACGAGGACGCGTGTTTCCGGCTGGGCCACATGGGCCATCTGAACGGTCACATGGTCATGGGCCTGCTGGGCGGCATCGAAACCGCCATGGCCGCGTTGGAGATCCCGCGCGGGTCCGGCGCGCTCGAGGCTGCGGCGGCGGTTCTGGCGGGCTAGGCGTTGCGCGCTGCCGCCAGCGCCTGCGGCAGGGCGGCGGCAAAGGCGTTCAGGTCGGCTTCGGTGCCGCAACTGACGCGGATGCAGCGGTTCTGCGGGGCTGCAAATGGCATCCGCACGAAGATCCCCTGCGCCACCAGCGCATCCAGCACCGCCTTGGCAAATGCTCCGTCGCGCCCGCAGTCGATCGCCACGAAATTGGTGGCCGAGGGCAGCGGGCTCAGCCCGTTGTCACGCGCAATCGCGCCGATCCGGTCGCGGGCCGAGACTATCCGCGCCTGTACCTGCTTCAGCCAGTCTTGATCGTGCAGGGCGGCCAGCGCCCCGGCCTGCGCCATGCGGTTCATGCCGAAATGGTTGCGCACCTTGTTGAAGGCCGAGATCAACCCGGGCGCTCCGATCGCATAGCCGACCCGCGCGCCGGCCATGCCGTAAACCTTGGAAAAGGTGCGCATCCGGATCACGCGCGGATCATCCGCCGCGACCGGCGCGGCGGTGCCGTCAGGCGCGCATTCCACGTAAGCCTCGTCCAAAACCAGCAGACAGCCGTCCGGCAGGGCGTCCAGCGCCGCGACGATGTCCGCGCCGCGATGCCAGCTGCCCATCGGGTTGTCCGGGTTGGCCAGATAGACCAGCTTGGCCCCGACCTCGGCCGCCTTGGCGAACAGGGCGGTCAGGTCTTCGTGATCGTTGGCATAAGGCACCTTGTGGATCGCCCCGCCATAGCCTGCGACGTGGTAGTTGAAGGTGGGATAGGCCCCGTCCGAGGTCACGACCGCATCGCCCGGACCGACCATCAGGCGCACCAGATAGCCCAGCAGCCCGTCGATGCCTTCGCCGACCACGATGTTGTCGGGGTTGAACCCGTGGTGATCGGCCAGCGCATGGCGCAGATCGTGGTTCTCGGGGTCGCCATACATCCAGATGCCGTCAGCGGCCTGACGCATCGCCTCGATCGCGCGGGGCGAGGGGCCGAACACGCTCTCGTTCGCGCCCAGCCGGGCGACGAAGGGCGCACCGCGCTGGCGCTCCTGCGTCTCGGGGCCGACGAAGGGCACGGTTGCAGGCAGGGATTGGGCAAGCGGGGTGTATCTGGGTCCGGTCATGGGCGCAGATAATCCCAAGGGCATGGCCGGGGCAAGCCTTGCATGGGGCCGGGGCGTCCGCACTGATCTGCCCTCACGTCGGGCTGGCGTCGGCTGCGGGTTTCGGGGCATGGTTTGCCCGGAACATCAAACCCGGAGGCCCAGATGGCGCGCGTATCAGTCGAATACAGGAACCACATCGCCCACGTCACCCTGACCCGCGGCGACAAGATGAACGCGCTGGATGATGCGATGATCAAGGCGATCCTGGCAGCGGGGCAAGAGGTCGCCGCCTCGGACGCCCGTGCCGTGGTGCTGTCGGGCGAGGGCAAAAGCTTCTGCGCGGGGCTCGACATGGCCAGTTTCGCGACCATGGCGCACAAGGACCCGACCGAGTGGCTGATGACCCGCAGCCATGACGACGCGAATGAGATGCAGGAACTGGCGCTGGTCTGGCGCCGCGTGCCGGTGCCGGTGATCTGCGCCATTCAGGGCGTGGCTTATGGTGGTGGCCTGCAGATCGCGCTGGGCGCCGATATCCGCATTGCCTATCCCGACGCCAAGCTGGCCGTGATGGAGATGAAATGGGGCATCATCCCCGACATGGGCGGCATGGTCCTGTTGCCGAAACTGGTGCGGTCGGACGTGCTGCGCCTGCTGACCTACACCGCGCGGCCCATCGGTGCTGCACAAGCCGCCGATTGGGGGTTGGTCACCAGCCTGTCGGATGATCCACTGACCGAAGCCATCGCACTGGCCGAGGATATTGCGGGCAAGAGCCCCTCGGCCATTCGCGCCGCGAAACGTCTGATCGAGGTGGCCGAATGCAAGTCGCGCGCCGAGGTTCTGCTGGCCGAATCCGCCGAACAGGTCGAATTGATCGGCAAACCCGACCAGATGGAAGTGGTGATGGCCCAGATGCAGGGCCGTAAGCCCGAATTCAAATAGAGCTCGCGGGGCGCAGCCAGTTAGCCCTCAGCCCCGCAGGCGCGTCGTCACCCCATAGGCGATGCCGCCTGCCAGCAGACCCCAGACCGCCGCGCCCAGGCCGAACACGGTGATGCCCGAGGCGGTGATGGCAAAGGTCAGGATCGCGGCTTCGCGCTCGGCCGGAACCTCGAGCGCGGCGAAGGTGGCATTGGCCATGACGCCAATCAGCGCAACGCCGGTCAGCGTGCCCATCAGCATCGGATCGGCATGGGCGGCAAAACCGGTGATGGCCACAGCGAATACCCCGAACAGGCAATAGAACACCCCAGCCATGACCGCAGACCAATAGCGCTGATCCCGGTCGGGGTGGCTGTCCTCGTTCGAACACATGGCGGCGGTGATGGCCGCGAGGCAGGTCGCAGGCGCGCCGAAGAAGGCCGACAGGATGCTGGCCCCACCCACGGCCGAGAACAGCCGTCCTGCGACCGGGGCATAGCCAAAGCTGCGCATGACCGCGATGCCGGGGATGTTCTGAGTGGCCATCGTGACCACGAATAGCGGCACCCCGATGCCAATCATCGACGGGACCGAGAAGGTGGGCGTGGTCCAGACCGGCGCGGCCAGCAGGTGGTCGGGGCGGACCGATGGGCCGTCAGAAAACAGAACGACGACCAGCGCGGCGGCCAGAACGGCGGTGGGGACCGCCAGCAGTCTGTGCACGCGTCCAGCGATGAACCAGGTCAGGATCACCGGCAGGGCCTGCCAGGGGATCTCGACCGCGGCCTTGAACGGGACGATGCACAGCGGCAGCAGCACCCCGCCCAGCATCGCCTGCGCCAAGGAGGTGGGAATGGCCGCGGCCAACCGCCCCACAGGGCGCCACAGCCCGGCCAACACGGTCAGCGCACCTGCAAACAGGAACGCGCCGGTGGCACCCGAGAATCCCGCAGCCGGCGCGGCCGAAACCGCCAGCAGCGCCGCACCGGGCGTGGACCAGGCTACGCTGATCGGTTGGCGGTACCACAAGCTGAGCAGGATGGCAGCCAGCCCCATGGCAAGGGCGGCCATCATCAGCCCCGATGCCGCCTGCGGCCCCGAGGCACCCATGGCGTCCAGCCCCTGCAGGACAATCGGAAACGAACTGAAAAAGCCGACTATGGCCACGACCAGCCCGGTTGAAACGGTCTGCATCGGCGGAAAGGGTCTGGACATGGGGCCCTCGGTGGATTGGTCCCGAGATTGCTAGCAACCGTTTGGCACGGTGAACAGGGGCGGGTGGAAAAAACCCCGCCGGCGTGCGCGGCGGGGTTTCGTCGAGCGAGTGCGGGGGGCTGACGGATCAGGCGATCTCGGCCAGTCGGGCCAGCGCCTCGTTGATGCGGGCCTCTTCCTCTTCGCGGGCGGCTAGGTTGGCCTTGGCCTCTTCCACCACCTCTTCCGGGGCCGAGGCCACGAATTTGGGGTTGTTGAGACGCCCGCGCAGACCGCCCAGTTCCTTGGCCAGTTTGCCCTTGGCTTTTTCCAGCCGTTCCTTTTCGGCGCCGATGTCGATGATGTCGGCCAGCGGCAGGCCAAAGGACGCGCCGGGCGCCGCGATCGAGATCGTGCCCTTAGGCAGCGTATCGGCCTTGGTCAGGCTGTCGATCCGGGCCAGCCGCTTGATCAGCGCCTCGTTCCGGTCCCAGGCGGCTTGGCCGTGGGCGTCGATCTCGGTTACCAGCATCGGCACGTACAGGCCCGCCGGAACGCGCATCTGGGCGCGGGCCGAGCGGGTGTTCTCGATCACCGAGATCACCCAGTTCATCTCGCGATCCGCGTCGGCATCGACCAGATCGGCAGCGGCATAGGTTGGCCAGTCGGCATGCACCAGCATCTTGGCGCGGGTGCCGGTCAGGCCCCACAGCTCTTCGGTGATGAAGGGCATGATCGGGTGCAACAGGATCAGGCACTGATCCAGAACCCAGCGCATGGTGGCGCGGGTCTCGGCCTGGGCCTCGGCATCGTCGCCCTGCAGCAGCGGTTTGGACAGTTCCACGTACCAGTCACAGACCTTGCCCCAGACGAAGGCATAAAGCCCGTTGGCGGCATCGTTGAAGCGATAGCTCTCCAGCGCCGCGTCGACCTCTTCGCGCACGCGGGCGGTTTCGCCGATGATCCAGCGGTTCACGGCCGCCTTGGGCTGCAGGTCGGCCACGTCAAGCTGCGGCACGGCGTCGGTGAAGACCTCGTTCATCTCGGCAAACCGGACGGCGTTCCACAGCTTGGTGCCAAAGTTGCGATAGCCGGTGATGCGCTCGCGCGACAGTTTCAGCACGCCGCCGATGGCTGCCATCGAGGCGTTGGTAAAGCGCAGCGCGTCGGCGCCGAACTCGTCCACGATTTCCAGTGGGTCGATGACGTTGCCGGTGGTCTTGGACATCTTCTTGCCCTTCTCGTCGCGGACGAGCTGGTGCAGATAGACAGTGTGGAACGGGATTTCGTTCACCACGGCCAGCTGCATCATCATCATCCGGGCGACCCAGAAGAACAGGATGTCGAACCCGGTGATCAGGACATCGGTGGGGAAGTAGCGCTCCAATTCCTCGGTCTGTTCGGGCCAGCCCAGTGTGCCGATGGGCCACAGGCCGGACGAGAACCAGGTGTCCAGCACATCCGGGTCGCGCCAGACCGGATAGACCAGCTTGGTCGGATCGCGGTCGATCGCGTATTGCGCCAAGCTTTCGGCGAACCGGTGGATCGCCTCGTGCTTGTCGGCCACCTCGATCACCGTGGCGTGGCTGAGCGGGCTGGGAATGTCGGCATTGTCATCCAGGAACTTTCCGGTGACGTCCTCGAAGCTGGCGGCGCACTCCATGACCGCGCCCCGGTGCAGCATGCCGCCTTCGTTCAGCAGCCGGCCCAGTTCGACCAGGTCCAGCTCGCCGTCGTTTTCGTCATCCTTGAAATCCTCGGCCGACAGGTCCAGCCCGTACCAGACCGGAATCTGATGCCCCCACCACAGCTGGCGGCTGATGCACCAGGGCTCGATGTTCTCCAGCCAGTGGTAATAGGTCTTTTCGCCCGATTCCGGGATGATCTTGACCCGGCCGTCGCGCACCGCGTCCAGCGCGGGGCCCACGATCTTTGACGTCTCGACGAACCACTGGTCAGTCAGCATCGGCTCGATCACCACCTTCGAGCGGTCGCCGAAGGGCTGCATGATCGGTTTGCTTTCGACCAGCGGCACCAGCGCGTCGGCGCCCTCGGCATCGGGTTTCAGCGCGGTCGATCCCAGGCGCGGATCGTCCGCGCGGGTCATCACGGCCAGGCCTTCGGCGGTGATTTCTTCGACCACCTTGGCGCGCGCCTCGAACCGGTCCAGGCCGCGCAGATGGTCGGGCACCAGGTTGATCGCGTCGATCTCGTTCTCGGTGAATTCGCGCCCACGGGCATATTCCTGGGCCTTGGCGGCTTCGTCCGCATAGGGCGCGCCGTCGGCCCGCATGTGGCCACGCGTGTCCATCAGGCGGTACATCGGGATTTTGCCGCGCTTGGCCACCTGATAATCGTTGAAGTCATGCGCGCCGGTGATCTTCACCGCGCCCGAGCCGAAATTCGGGTCGGGGTATTCGTCGGTGATGATCGGGATCTGGCGGCGATGCTCTTTCGGGCCCACCGGGATTTCGCACAGCTTGCCGACGATCGGCGCATAGCGTTCGTCCGACGGGTGCACCGCAACCGCGCCGTCGCCCAGCATGGTCTCGGGGCGGGTCGTGGCGATCGAGATATAGTCGCGCTCTTCCTCGAGGATGACGTTCCCGTCCTCGTCCTTTTCGACGTAGGTGTAGGTCTCGCCCCCGGCCAGCGGGTACTTGAAGTGCCACATATGGCCGGCGACCTCGATATTCTCGACCTCGAGGTCCGAGATCGCGGTCTCGAAATGCGGGTCCCAGTTGACCAGCCGCTTGCCGCGGTAGATCAGGCCCTTGTCGTACATGTCGACAAAGACCTTGATGACCGCGTCATGAAAGTTGGGGCTGTTTTCGTGGCCCGTGCGCGGGTCGCCGGCCGCGCCGGCCATGGTGAAGGCGTTGCGCGACCAGTCGCACGAAGAGCCGAGGCGTTTCAGCTGTTCGATGATGGTGCCGCCGTACTGGCCCTTCCACTCCCAGACCTTGGCCAGAAACTCCTCGCGCGAGTAGTCGGTGCGCTTTTTGCCTTCCTCGGCCATCAGCTTCTTTTCGACCTGCATCTGGGTGGCGATGCCGGCGTGGTCCTGGCCGGGTTGCCACAACGTGTCGAACCCGCGCATCCGGTGCCAGCGGGTCAGGATGTCCTGCAGGGTGTTGTTGAACGCATGGCCCACATGCAGCGCGCCGGTCACGTTCGGCGGCGGGATCATGATGCAAAAGCTCTCGTCGCGCGACTTGTTCGCGCCTGCCTTGAAGGCTTCGGCCTCTTCCCAGGCCTTGTAGATCCGGGCCTCGGCCTCGGCCGCGTTGAATGTCTTGTCCATCGCCATCGGGTGCGTCCTGCGTCATCGATCTTGGGTCAGCGCCTGCAATAGCGAATGGCGGCGGGAAGGGAAAGGGCCAAGCACCCCGCGCACTGGACATCCGCCGCATCACGGCTAGGCTCGCGGTCTGAGGCAGCGAAAGGGGCGCGTCATGGAAAAGTTCGGCAAAAGCCAGCCGGTCTCCAGGACCGAGGATCGGCGGTTCCTGACCGGGCAGGGGCGCTACATGGACGATACGGTACCACCCGGCGCACTGCACGCAGTGTTCTTTCGCAGCCCGGTGGCGCATGGCGACATCACCGGGCTGGACCTCAACGCCGCCCGCGCCGCGCCCGGCGTGCGGCTGGTGTTGACCATCGACGACCTGATCGCCGCCGGAATCGACCCGGTGCTGAGCGCCACGATCCTTGTCAACCGCGATGGCACCCGCGCCGCCAATCCCCCGCGCCACATGCTGGCCCGCGACCGGGTGCGGTTTGTCGGCGAGCCGGTGGCGATGGTCGTCGCCGAAACGCTGGCGCAGGCCCGCGACGCCGCCGAACTGATCTGGATGGACACCGCCGACCGCCCCGCCAAGCTGGACCTTGCGCCGGGCGGTGAGCCGCTGCACCCCGAGGCGCCCGACAACCGCGCCTTTGACTGGGCCGTGGGCGACGAGGCCGCGACCCAGACCGCCTTTGACGCCGCCGCCCATGTCGTGTCGCTGCAGGTGGCCGACAACCGGGTGATCGTGAACTCGATCGAGCCGCGCGGCTGCAATGCGGTCTGGTCCGATGGGCGGCTGCATTTCAGCTATGGCGGGCAGGGCGTGTGGGGAATGAAGGCGCAGTTGGCCGACAAGCTGCGGCTGGACCCGCAGGCGGTCCATGTCACAACGCCCGACGTGGGCGGCGGGTTCGGCATGAAGGCGATGCCGTATCCCGAGTATTTCTCGGTCGCGGTAGCGGCGATGCAACTGGGCCAGCCCGTGCACTGGATGTCGGACCGGACCGAGGCGATGCTGTCCGACCACCACGGGCGCGACCTGACCTCGCTGGCCGAACTGGCCTTTGACGAGGATCTTCGCATCACCGCCTACCGGGTGCACAGCCGGTGCAACCTGGGCGCCTACAACAGCCATTTCGGCCAGGCGATCCAGACCAACCTGTTCAAATGCGTACTGCCTGGCGTCTATGACGTGCAGAAAACCTATTTGCGGGTCGAGGGGTTCTATACCAACACCACCCAGGTCGACGCTTATCGCGGTGCCGGCCGCCCCGAGGCGATCTATGTGCTGGAACGCGCGATGGACCGCGCCGCGCGGGAACTGGGCGTCGACCCTTGGGAGCTGCGCCGCCGCAATTTCATCAGGCCCGACGCCTTTCCCTATGTCTCGGCCACAGGTGAAACCTATGACGTGGGCGATTTCGACATGGTCCTGTCCCGCGCCGCCGAACAGACCGCCGGTTTCGCCGCGCGCAAGGCCGCCGACGCCGAACGCGGTCTGATCCGGGGGCAGGGGCTTTGTTACTATATTGAAAGCATTCTGGGCGACCCTTCCGAAGGCGCAAAAGTCGAATTCTGTCAGGACGGAACCGTGAATCTTTATGTCGGGACGCAATCGAACGGGCAGGGGCACGAGACGGTCTACGCCCAGTTCCTGTCGGATCAGACGGGGATTCCGGCCGACCGGATCCGGGTCGTGCAGGGCGACAGCGACCGCATGGCGCAGGGCGGCGGCACCGGCGGGTCGCGCTCGGTCACGGTCCAAAGCGCGGCGACGCTGGTCACGATTGACCAGATGATTGCCGCATTCACGCCCTATCTGGCGGATAAAATGGGGGTCGAGGAAAGCGATGTGACCTTCGACCATGAAACCTTTCGCGCGCCGGGGTCGAACCTGACGCCCACGCTGATCGAAGCGGCTGAAATGGCCCGCGCGGATGGCCGCACCGACCTGCTGCAGCACGAGGCCCGCACGCGGCTAGAGGCGCGCAGCTATCCCAACGGCGCCCATGTCGCCGAGATCGTGATCGACCCGGAAACTGGCACAACATCGGTCGACCGCTATACGGTGGTCGATGATTTCGGCAATCTCATCAACCCGATGCTGGCCGAAGGCCAGGTGCATGGCGGGGTGGCGCAGGGCATCGGTCAGGCGCTGTGCGAACACGTTGTGCATGATGCCGAAGGGCAACTGCTGACGGCTACTTTCATGGACTACGCCTTGCCCCGCGCCGACGACCTTCCGATGATCAGGTTTACCTCGGCGCCGGTTCCGTCAACGGCCAACCCGATGGGAATGAAAGGCTGTGGCGAGGCAGGCACGGTCGGCGCATTGGCGGCCGTGGCAAACGCAGTTCAGGACGCGCTGTGGGATCACGGGGTGCGACAGGTGGACATGCCTTTTACACCCCGCAGGGTTTGGGAAATGCTGTCGGATGCAGTTGACGTGGATCGGTAGAAAACTCCTCGGATGGCTTGGCCGCCCGCTGCGGTCGGAACATTCCGGTGAAACGCGTCATCGCGAGCCGATCAGCCATGTCATCATCCTTGACGGCACCATGTCCACGCTGGAACCCGGCCGAGAAACGCATGCCGGCCTGACCTATCGGATGTGCCGCGAGATGGGTGGCAACGTCTCGGTGTTCTACGAAGGCGGTGTCCAGTGGGACAGCTGGAAATCCACTCTGGACGTTATGATGGGACGCGGGATCAATCGGCAGATTCGCCGGGCCTATGGCTATCTGGCGTCGCGCTACAAGCCGGGCGACCGGATTTACTTGATCGGGTATTCGCGCGGCGCCTATGGGGTGCGCAGCCTGGCGGGCGTGATCGACATGATCGGGCTGCTGCGCCCTGAACACGCGACCGAGCGCAACATCAAGCAGGCCTACCGCCACTATGAGAACAATCCGCGCGGCAAGGCCGCGCAGGATTTCCGGCGGCTTTATTGTCACGATGGTGTCGAGATCGAGATGATCGGCGTCTGGGACTCGGTCAAGGCACTAGGCCTGCGGCTGCCGCTGCTGTGGCGCCTGGCCGAAGAGCGCCACGCCTTCCATCATCACCATCTGGGGCAGGCGACCCGAAACGGCTATCACGCGCTTGCGATGGATGAGACGCGCGAAGTGTTCACTCCGGTCCTGTGGCAGGACACCGCCGACTTCAAGGGCCGTGTCGAACAGGTCTGGTTCCGTGGCACCCATGGCGACGTGGGCGGGCAGCTCAGCGGGTTCGAGCCGGCGCGGCCGCTGGCCAACATTTCGCTGGTGTGGATGCTGGACAAGGCCGAATTGCACGGTCTGCCGCTGCCCGAGGGCTGGCGCAGCCGGTTTCCCACCGATCCGCACGCGCCATCGGTCGGCACCTGGCGCGGGTGGGGCAAGATCTTTCTGCTGCGCCGCCACCGCTCGGTCGGGCAGGACCCGTCGGAACGACTGCATGTCTCGGTATCACCCAACGAGCTGCCGAAATGGGTGCATCTGCCGGCCGGGCCGCATTCGCACCCCGCGCAATAGGTTTCAGTCGAAACTCGCCGGACTGGGCGCACGGCGATGCGCGTCAAAGGCGGCGTGGATATCCGCCTCGAGGTTGCGCACCTGCGAAAGGGCGGGCAGCGCATCGGGCGCGAAATAGCCCGCATCGCTGGTTTCGGCGCCTGGCTGCGGCGCGGTGCCGGACTCTGGGTCGCACAGGAAGAACAGCTTGTAGAAATCGCGGGCATCCGCCGGGTAGGGGTGCCGCGCCTTGTGGCGCAGGGCGTACAGGCTGTGCGCCCTGACTTGCAGCCCGGCTTCCTCAAAGACCTCGCGTTCGATGTTCTCCGCGGGAGAGCTACCAATATCTGCAAACCCGCCCGGCATGGCCCACAACCCGTCGCTGCGCTCGCGCACCAGCAGGATTTGGCCGTTCTGGATCACGGCGCCGCGGATGTCGATGCTGGGGGTGGCGTATCCGCCTGCATGGGGCGGTATCAGCCCCTCGATCCGCGACACGGGCACCCGGCCCAGATCGGCCAGCATGGCGCGGGCGATACCGGCGATCTCGTCATAACGCTCGCGGTCGAAAGGGTCGGTGGTAAAGTGCTGGCCTGTCTCGGCCAGCGCCAACAATCGTTTGGCCTGCGCCAGCCAGGTATCCTCCGTCGCGGTCGGATCCCGGCGCACCGGGTGTTACCGACGCCGGTCGCGGCGCGCACTCATGGGTTGGAAGGCGACACCCACATGCGCCTCGCAATAGGGTTTGCCCGGCTCGGCCGGCAGACCGCAGAACCAGAAATCATCAGTGGCCGGATCGCCCACGGGCCATTTGCAGGTCTTCTCGGTCAGTTCCATCAGAGACAGCTTCTTGGCCTTCTTCTCAACCTCGTTGACCTTGGCAAGCGCCTCGGGGCTGATTTCATTGGCCGAGGGCTGCGGCGGCAGCGGCTGGCCGGCCGGAATGATCTGGCGGCGCGGCGGCGTGGCCGGTTTCGCCTCGGCGGCCGGCGCGGCTGCCGCGGGGCGGGCCGGCTCGGTCTTGGGGGCGGGTTTGGGCTTGGTTTCGGCCTTGGGCGTGGGGGCTGGTTTTTCCTTGGGCTCGGCCTTGGCCGGTGCGGCGCCGGTGGTCCGGTTTGACAGGCCCAGGCGATGGACCTTGCCGATTACCGCATTGCGGGTGACCCCGCCCAGTTCCTTGGCGATCTGGCTGGCCGACTGGCCTTCGCCCCACATTTTCTTGAGCAGTTCTACGCGCTCGTCTGTCCAGGACATGGGTAGCCTTTCAAAAGCGGGAAAGCGGCCTCGGTCACGGGCCGCCTTCGGAATTCGTCTCAGCGCCCTATTCTAATCACTGCGGGCCGAGTTACAAGCGGTCATCGAATCAGATTGGGGGCAGGAATGCAGAATCTCGCGGATCAGGACATGCGCCGTTTCGGAGCGGTCAACTGGATGGGGTTGTGGACACTGGCCCAGCGCGAAACCCTGCGCTTTCTGGCGGTCTGGACGCAGACCCTGCTGGCGCCTCTGGTCACTGCTGGCCTGTTCCTGCTGATCTTCAACATCGCTGTCGGCCCGGGGCGGCCGGATGTGATGGGCGTGCCCTTTCTGACCTTTCTGGCGCCCGGGATCATGATGATGACGGTGATTCAGAACGCCTTTGCCAACACTTCGTCCTCGATGGTGATCTCCAAAGTGCAGGGTAACATCGTGGACACGCTGATGCCGCCGCTGTCACCGCTCGAAATCCTGCTGGGCTATCTGGCGGGCGGCATTGCGCGGGGCGTGCTGATCGCGCTGGTCGTGGCCGCGGCCCTGGCGCTGGTGTTGGGGCTGGTGCCGGCGCATCCGCTGATCGCGCTGGCCTTCGTGGTGCTGGGCGGTGCGTTCATGGGCGGTCTGGGCCTGTTTGCGGGCATCTTCGCCAACAAGTTCGACCAGATGGCGGCCATCACCAACTTCATCGTCACCCCGCTGGCCTTCCTGTCGGGCACTTTCTACTCGGTCGAGGCGCTGCCGCCGCTGCTGAACCGCCTCAGCCATGCCAACCCGGTGTTCTACCTGATCGACGGGCTGCGGTTCGGGATGATCGGCGTGTCGGACAGTTCGCCGCTGCTGGGGCTGGCCGTCTGCGGCGGGGCCACGTTGGCCGTCTGTGCGGTGACTTGGCAGATGCTGCGCACGGGCTACCGGCTCAAGGCCTGACCCGCCGCGCCCGACCTTCGCGCCACACCAGGATCAGCGCTCCGGTCAGGATGATGCCCGACCCGGTCACGCTGACCGCATCCGGGATCACGTCGAACACCGCAAAATCGTACAGGCCCGCAAAGATTAGCGTGGCATAGCTGATCGGCGCCACGAACGAGGCATCGGCCCGCGCCATGCCGTTGACGAAACAGGCCTGCGCACAGGCCATCAGCATCCCGATCCCGACCAGCGCTGCCCATTGCGCGGACGTAGGCGGTGCCCAGACCGCCAGCACCGCGACCGTGGCGATGGTCACACCCATCGCGTTGTTGACCAGCAGGATCTGGATCGGCGCCTCGCGGCCCGACAGTTTCTTGATGAAGATCAGCTCCATTCCGATCACAGCCGCCGCACTCAGCGCCAGCAGGGCGGCGGGCTGAAAGCTTGCGGGCGTCGGGCGCAGCAAGATCAACGCGCCCGCCAACGCCACCGCTGCGGCCAGCCAGCGCCAGGGGCCGACGCCCTCTTTCAACAGCGGGATGGCCAGCACCATCGCGAATACCGGGTTCAGGAAAGATATCGCGGTGGCATCGGCAATCGGGATGTAGGCGACCGAGGCGAACATCAGCGAAATCCCCGCCCAGCCGAAACTGGTGCGACCCAGATGCAGCCCCCAATGCGGTCGCCGCAGCCGGGGGCGCAGCACCGCGACGGTGGCCGCGATCGCGACGAAAGCGAACAGGAACCGCCCGTGGCTGATCTGCAGCGGATGCAGCGGCGGGCCCAGCGCATCGGTGCCCAGCGCCTTGGCCAGCAACGTGGTGCCCGCGATGAAGGCGCTGGCGCAAAAGATCAGACCGGCGGCCAATGCCGGGTTGTGAGCCTTGGGCGTGAACATGGCCCAGCGGTGCGGCAGCGCGGCCCGAATGACAAGCCCCAAACGCCCACGGTTCCAACAAATTCAACTGTCATCGCGATTTCGGCTTTTCACATCGTGACGGTCCCGCTATA